>JAEZZU010000223.1 GCA_023418355.1 Pseudomonadota bacterium
CCCTCGCAAGGGACTTGGGGTACGATCGCCGCTGTCCGTGTACCGTGAGTTGTTAATCAACTCACCCCAACACTCCACCCTCGTTCATTAAACCTAGGGGTGTTGCACTTGGGTCTTGAATCCGCCCCCATAAAAAAACGCTGCCAGTGGCAGCGTTTTGAACATTTGCATTGCAGCAATCAGGTGGTGCTCTGAGCGCCCAGACCTGCCGCACGATCAGACCGCCTGCTTGTCCTGGCGGCCAGCCTTCCAGCCGCCATAGATGGCGAGCAGACCGGGCACCAGAATCAGCGCCCAGATGATTTTTTCCAGGTGTTCCTTCACCCAGGGCAGATTGCCGAAGAAGTAACCCGCCGTCACGATGCCCACCACCCACAGCACGGCACCCGACACATTGAACAGCGTGAACTTGCCGCGCGACATATGGGCCACACCGGCCACAAAGGGTGCAAAGGTACGGATGAAGGGCATGAAGCGCGCCATGATGATGGTCACGCCGCCGTAGCGCTCATAAAAGTCATGCGCCTTGTTAAAGGCCTTGCGGTTGAACCAGCGCGAGTCTTCCCACTGAAACACCTTGGGGCCGAAGAAGCGCCCGATGCTGTAGTTGCACTGGTCACCCAGGACCGCTGCCACCAGCAACAGAGGCACGGCGACCGTGTACTCCATCATGCCCGTACCGCACATGGCACCCACGATGAAGAGCAGCGAATCTCCGGGCAGGAATGGCATGACCACCACGCCGGTTTCCACGAAGATGATGATGAACAGCAAGGCATACACCCAGGGGCCATAGGCGACCACAAAAGCCTCCAGGTGCTTGTCGACGTTCAAGATAAAGTCAATCAAAAAAGCAACGATTTCCACAATCCATATCCTTTGCAACAGTGCCCCGCCCAGGCGGCAACGGGCTGGCGGTGCCACGGCCTGCACTGTACCGCGTTGCAGCCACCGCACTCACTTTGCGTGACACGCATCACACTTGCTTTCAGCAAAAAACATTCGTTTACTTAATTCACGCTGTCATAACAGCCGCTTTGCAAGCGGGCTGCAACATTGCTGGCACAGTCACTGTCCATGTACTGCTATCGCTGACCACTGCCCGGCTGGCCCATGCCGCCGCAAGCAGAGCGATAGTGAACCAAGCTACTTAACAGGAGCCGAACATGAACACTCGAACACTTTTCCTCAGCGGCGCACTGGCAATGACGTTGACCATGGCTGGATGTGCCACCAGCTCCCCCAGCAATGCACAGATTGGCACGGGCGTCGGCGCCGTCGCCGGCGGCCTGCTGGGCGATGCCGTCTTTGGCTCCACACTGGGCACCGTAGGGGGTGCCGCAGCCGGTGCGCTGATCGGCAATGAAGTCGGCAAGCAATCTGACCATCCTCACCGCGGTGGCAAACGCCGCTAAGCCCATCTTTGCTTTCCCCTTCTTTGGCCGCTTCCGTGAAGCGGCTTTTTTTTACGCCTGGCTACAGCCCTAAACCACGTGCAGCCTCTATCAGACAGCCACACTGCATAGAATCTTGGGGTGGATACCCCTCATACCCCCCCTCTTACCCGCCGTTCCATCCAGGACCTGCCCGATGAGCTGATCAGCCAGATTGCGGCAGGTGAGGTGGTCGAGCGCCCCGCCTCCGTCGTCCGAGAGCTGGTCGATAACGCGCTGGACGCCGGCGCCACCCAGATCACTGTCCGTCTGCTCGCCGGTGGTGTGCGCCTGATTGCCGTGGAAGACGACGGCTGCGGCATTCCCCGTGAAGAACTTCCTGTGGCCCTGCGCCGCCACGCCACCAGCAAGATCCGCGATCTGCAGGAGCTGGAACACGTAGGCACCATGGGCTTTCGCGGTGAAGCGCTGGCCGCCATTGCCTCGGTGTCGGAAACCTCCATCCTCTCGCGCCTGGAAGGTGAACAGCAGGCCTGGTTGCTCGAAGCACGCAGCGGCGAACTGCGCCCTGCAGCACGCAGCCGTGGCACCACGCTCGAAGTCAAGGAGCTGTTTTTCAGCACGCCTGCGCGGCGCAAATTCCTCAAGAGCGATGCCACGGAGCTGGCGCACTGCATCGAGTCCGTGCGCCGCCATGCCCTTGCGCGCCCGGACGTGGGCTTTGCCATCTGGCACGAAGGCAAGCTGGTCGAGCAGTGGCGCGCCGTCAGCTTTGATCCGCAGAACCCGCAGCAGCGTGCCGACGCCCTGGCCCGGCGCCTGAGCGATGTGCTGGGCGACGATTTCGTGGCCAACACCATTGCCGTGCTGCGCACCTCGGCCTCCAGCGGTATCACCGTCTATGGCCGCGCAGGCCTGCCTGACGCCGCACGCAGCCGCCCGGACCAGCAGTACTGCTACGTCAACGGCCGCTTTGTGCGCGACAAGGTCATCACCCACGCCGCCAAAAGCGCCTACGAAGATGTGCTGCATGGCCAGAAGCAGCCGATTTACGCGCTGTACATGGAGATCGACCCCGCGCGCGTGGACGTGAACGTGCACCCCACCAAGATCGAGGTGCGCTTTCGTGACAGCCGCGAGGTGCACCAGGTCATCAAGCACGCTGTCGAAGATGCGCTGGCCGCACCGCGTGCTGCGCTGCTGGCCGAGCAGGAACAGGCCGATGCAGGCATGGCCGCACAGACAGACACTGCCCCCAGCGTGGTCTGGCAACCCAAGGTCAGTGCCCCTGCGCGCCCAGTCATGAAGCCGCAGGTGCAGTTCAGCATGCCGCTGCAGGAGCAGGCGGGGCATAAGGTGAACGACCTGCAGGCCCTGTGGGCACCGCTGCGTGAAGCCAAGAGCAATGCACAGCCGACCCCGGCCCCCATTCCTACCGCTGCGCCAGCCGCTACAGAATTCAAAGCTTCCAGCGCTGTATCTGCAAGCATTTCAGATACAAATAGTACGGAAACCATTGAAAATCCAGCGCTAGCCGCTTCTATCTCTGAAGCATCCAGCCCTGCACCCGCTGCCGCCAGTTGGCCGCTGGGCCGTGCCGTGGCGCAAATCCATGGCGTCTACATCCTGGCCGAGAACGCGCAGGGCATGGTGATTGTGGACATGCACGCCGCGCACGAGCGCATCGTCTATGAGCGCCTGAAGGCCCAGCTGGGCAATGACCAGCCCATTGCCAGCCAGCCGCTGTTGATTCCCGCCACCTTTGCCGCCACGCCGCAGGAAGTGGCCACCGCCGAAGCCCATGTGGACACACTGCGCGTACTGGGGCTGGAAATTGCACCGTTTTCGCCCAAGACGCTGGCCGTGCGCGCCGTACCTGCTACGCTTGCGCAAGGCGATGCCGTGGAACTGGCGCGCAGCGTGCTGGCCGAGCTGGAGCAGCATGAAGCCTCTGGCGTCATCCAGCGTGCTCGCAATGAAATTCTGGCAACCATGGCCTGCCACGGCGCTGTGCGCGCCAACCGCAAGCTCACCATCGATGAGATGAACGCCCTGCTGCGCCAGATGGAAGTCACTGAACGCTCCGACCAATGCAACCACGGCCGCCCCACCTGGCGGCAGCTGAGCATGAAAGAGCTCGACGCCCTGTTCCTGCGAGGCCGTTAACCATGGCTACGCCCACCACTTCTTCTTCCCAACGCATGTCCATTCCCTTTTTTGCACGCGTGCGCGCGGCGCTCGACACCTTCTCTCCCACCGAGCGCAAGCTGGCCCAGGTGGTGCTGGACTACCCCATCAACCTGGCGGGCTACAGTGCCAGCGAACTGGCGCAGCTGACCGGCGTGTCCAACGCCACGGTCACGCGCTTTATCCGCCGCCTGGGCTATGACAGCTACGAAGAAGCACGCCGCACCGCGCGTCTGGAAGCCAGCACCGGCGGTCTGCCCCTGCCTGTGGCGGACGTCAACATCTCGCCCAGCACGCCCAACTGCGCCCTGCTGTGGCAGCAGCTGCAGGACAACCTGACGGCCACGCTGGCACAGATTCCCGCCAGCACCATGGACGCCATGGCCTCGGCCCTGCACCAGGCGCCAGCCATCTTCTGCGTGGGCCTGCAGCACAACCACATGCTGGCGCGTTCGCTGCGTGGCCACCTGATGGCGGGGCTGGACAAGCCCATCTACGGCGCACCTGCCGCCGGTGAAACCGTGGAAGACGTGCTGGCCCGCATCGCTCCGCGCGACATGGTCGTGCTGTTTGCGCTGGGCGGCATCCGCAGCGACATGGCTGACCTGTGCGAGCGTGCGCGCAAGCTGGGTGCCAAGCTGATCTGCATTACCGACACGGCCAGCCACGCCCCCCCTTCGGACTGGCTGCTGCGCTGCCACACCACATCGCATGCGCCCGAGGTACGCCACCTCACCGACACCAGCGCAGCGCAGGCTCTGGCCTACGGTCTGGCGGCACACACCATCCAGTGGGGAGCAATTCCTTTTGAGCTGATCTGACACCTTTCACGCATCAGTCCATTCATTATTTTTATAGCTTGCAGCGCCTGAAGTTCAAGGACTTCAGGCGCTTTTGTCTTTCAAGTGCTTGTCAAACCAGCGCCAGCCGCTTTGAAAACTGAAGCAAGCTCTGCCTGACAGGGCACAGCTCCATCAGGCATGCCATGCATATCCAAAAGAGAATGCCGCATGCTTGCCCGTCAGAGTTGCTATCAAAAACTAAGCAGCACACAGTAGTAACAGCTGCACATCTGCAGTGCATCAGCTTCCAAAAACAGTGCGGAGTCGCACCCATAATGGGCAGTTATGCACCAAACTTATACAAGTCATGCCAGTTTTGGTGCATGAAGGCATACATTTTTGGCATAATTTTGGACATGCGCTGTGGCGCTTTTATTTTTGTGCCTTGAAAGAACCGCTCTCCATGAAGTACGCCAACCTCGACCAATTCCTGCAAAACGTTGCTGCCCGCAACCCCGGTCAACCTGAATTCCTGCAAGCCGTCACCGAAGTGATGGAGTCGCTGTGGCCCTTCATCGAGCAGAACACCAAGTACGCTGACCAGGCGCTGCTGGAGCGTCTGGTGGAAGCCGAGCGCATCATCCAGTTCCGCGTGTGCTGGACTGACGACAAGGGCCAGGTGCAAGTGAACCGCGGCTACCGCATTCAGCACAGCATGGCCATCGGCCCTTACAAGGGTGGCATCCGCTTCCACCCCTCGGTCAACCAGTCCGTGCTGAAGTTCCTGGCCTTTGAACAAACATTCAAGAACGCCCTGACTACCCTGCCCATGGGCGGCGGCAAAGGCGGTTCCGACTTCGACCCCAAGGGCAAGAGCCCAGCCGAAGTCATGCGCTTCTGCCAGGCTTTCGTGACCGAGCTGTTCCGTCACGTCGGTCCTGACACCGACGTGCCTGCTGGCGACATCGGCGTGGGTGGCCGTGAAGTGGGCTTCATGGCTGGCATGTACAAGAAGCTGTCGAACAGCGCTGCCTGCGTGTTCACCGGCAAGGGCCTGAGCTTTGGCGGTTCGCTGATCCGCCCTGAAGCTACCGGCTACGGCACGGTGTACTTCGCGGAAGAAATGCTCAAGACCCGCAGCCAGTCGTTCCAGGGCATGACCGTGTCGGTGTCCGGCTCCGGTAACGTGGCCCAGTACGCCGTCGAAAAAGCCATGCAGCTGGGCGCCAAGGTGGTGACCGTGTCTGACTCCTCCGGCACGGTGTACGACCCCGCAGGTTTCTCGCCCGAGAAGCTGGCCATCCTGATGGACATCAAGAACAACAAGTACGGCCGCGTCAGCGACTACGCAGCGCAAGTGCCTGGCGTGCAATTCCTGGCAGGTCAGCGCCCATGGAACATCAAGGTTGACGTGGCCCTGCCTTGCGCCACCCAGAACGAACTGGACGAAGCCGATGCCAAGGCCCTGATCGCCAACGGCGTGATCTGCGTGGCAGAAGGTGCGAACATGCCTTCGACCATCGAAGCTGCCAAGGCCTTCGAAGCCGCTGGCGTGCTGTACGCACCTGGCAAGGCTTCGAACGCCGGTGGTGTGGCCACTTCCGGTCTGGAAATGTCCCAGAACGCTGGCCGCCTGAGCTGGACGGCCGAAGAAGTGGACGCACGTCTGCTGCAGATCATGCAAGGCATCCACGCTGCCTGCCTGAAGTACGGCAAGCGCTCTGACGGTTCCGTGAGCTACATCGACGGCGCCAACATCGCCGGCTTTGTGAAGGTGGCTGATGCCATGCTGGCACAGGGTGTGATCTAAGCGTCTGGACGCTTTCTGAAAGTACCGAGAGGGGCCGCAAGGCCCCTTTTCGTTTTGATGCATCCCACATGGCTGCAGCACCATGCTTTTAGAGTGATAGCTGCCAGCGCTTGCTGTATCTGCCCTAGAGGAACTTTTGACAGATAAAAACAAAGCCCCTCGGCCAATGCCAGAGGGGCTTTGCGTGATGGGAAGTGCGCCGCTTATTCGCGCCAGTGCTCGGCCACCCAGGTGGCAGGCTTGATAAAGCGAAAGCGCCGGTTGCGGCGACCTGCCAGCGCATCGGGCGGATTGCACTCGCCGTGGAAGATCACGATGCGCGCGTTATCGGGCACAAACGGTGGCTTCCAGTAGTTCGTGGGCCAGGTCGGAATGCAGTGGTACTTGAAGCTGGGGCACCACTCGGCAGGCCAGTACTTGAGCTTGCCCTGCTTGTACAGCACGTCCGACAGGTAGGCCTGCTCATTGCGGAACTGCTTGCGGATTTCCTCAAAGTGGCCGCGGAAGTACTCCAGCACATCGGGGTGCGCGCCCAGCTCGAAGCGGTAGACGGAAGAATTGCCGGTAATGCGCCAGGGGCGCTTGTGGTCGTGGATGATCAAAAACTCGCCCGGATAGGTGAAGAAGTCATCCAGCGGACCGGTAATCACCACGTCCACATCCAGAAACAGCGCCGTGCCCTTGAGGCCATGCAAGTCCTTGCTGAACGTGGTGAGCTTGGTCCAGCCACGCTCGGGAATGCCAGGCGGCAAGTCCAGCGAAGGAATGGGCAGACATTCCACCTCGGGCCGAATCCCCTCGGAATTGTCGGTCAGGCAGACAAAGCGAAAATCACCACTGAGATGGCGACGCACCATGGCATACAGGCGGTTGACGTACTCAGGCCCGTACTTGGTGCCCCACTTCATGCACAGGATGTGACGCTCGGAAGATGTGGAAGCAGTGACTGTCATGCAGGAACGCGCCTTTAATCAGGACGGCCTTTTTTGAGCGACTTGGGCTTGGCCTTCTTGGCACGCTTGATCAGACCACCCTGTGTCAGGCGCTGATTGCCCAGCACGCGGATCTGCTTGACCGTAGGCTTGGTGCCTGCGCGGCCAAACTTCAGCAGCTTGATGTCGCGAGGACCGGGCATGCGGTCTTCATCAAAGGCTTTGTCCTTCTCAGGCATGGGACGCCACAGCACCAGCAGCTTGCCGATGTGTTGGATGGGGGCAGCGTTGAGTTCGTCGCACAATTGCAGATAGACCTGCTCACGGGCGGCGCGATCGTCACCGAACACACGGACCTTGATCAGGCCGTGTGCGTTCAAAGCGGCGTCAACTTCCTTCTGCACGGCCGGTGTAAGGCCGTCAGCACCAATCATGACCACAGGGTCCAGATGGTGGGCATTGGCGCGGTGTTCCCGGCGCTCAGCGGGAGTTAATTCAATTTGGGGCATGCCCGTATTATCGAGGCAGG
>JAEZZU010000240.1 GCA_023418355.1 Pseudomonadota bacterium
TTGCCCCGCATGAAATCGATGCCATGTGCCGGGGCGTGGGGCTGAAGCTGGTCGGGCTCAAGCGCCTGCGCGTAGGCCGCATCTCCATGGCTGGGCTGACCGAAGGGCAGTGGCGTTACCTCATGCCGTGGGAACGTTTCTAGTCGTGCATGCCTGAAACAGAAAAGGGGACTTGCTGTCCCCTTTTCTGTGGATGTGCATCCCTTTATTTGCTTTTGCTGTGCCCCATGGCAACGACCAGGGCGCAGACCAGAAAAAACGACTGCAGCTCCAGCATCCAGCCGCCGGACTTGTTGAGCAGCAGAAACTGCTGGCTGTGCGCCAGAATCAGCGCCACGATCATGTTGATCGCAATGACCAGGGCCGCCGGCACTACATACAGCCCTACCAGCAGGAACAGCGGCGCTACCACCTCACCGAGAAACACCGCATAGGCCAGATAGCCGGGCAGTCCTGTCTGCGCCACCATGGCTTCAATATGCCCGATGCCATAGCGGACCTTGGCCCAGCCGTGGAACAGCATCAGTATGGCCAGAGTGACTCTCAGCAACACCATGGCTGCCTGCGGATGGTAGAAGTATTTCCAGAAGCTCATGGGCGTTCAGCTTACGCAGTTTCGCTTGGCAATGAAAGGGTGGAAGGACGAGCGCCCGGCATCTGGCGACAGGACAACATTGAGCATCCATGGCAGCGCATGGGGCAGGCATGGGGATGTGCACCATGTAGTCCAAGTTCGCAATTTGCGGCGCAAAGCCTGGATGGCGGTGCTTTCCTGTATCCGACTGCACATGCTTTGCGTATGCTTTGAGCGATGTGTGCGCCATGCACTCGATTGTCAAATGGGGGTCTTGATGAAAAAGTCTTTGCAAGCAAAAGTGTGGGCAGCCAGTCTGGTGGCTGTACTGGGTATGGTGGGCTGCTCCACCACAGGAACAACACAAGGCAAGGGCAGTGCACCCGGCACGCGTGCAGAGCTGGAGTCGCAGTCGACCGCAGCACTCAACCGCCTGTACAAGGCCATGCCGGATACGCAGCAGCTGGTGGCCAAGTCCACCGGGGTGCTGATCTGCCCTGCCGTGATCGGTGGCAGCTTTGTGGTCGGCGCTGAATATGGGCAGTGCGTGTTGCGCTCCAACGGCACGACCCGTGGTGTGTACCGTCTGGTGGGCGCCTCGGTAGGCTGGCAGGCAGGTGGTCAATCCAAGTCCGTGATTTATGTGTTTACCACGCGCGATGCTTTCCAGAGCTTTGTGGACAGTGATGGCGTGTCCTTTGGCGCAGGGGTGAATGTGGCGGTGGGCCGTGTGGGCGTGAATGGCCGTATCGACACGGAAACAGCCATGGCGCCAGTGAGTGCCTATGTGCTCAACAATGTGGGGCTGGAGGCCGGAGCCTCGGTGCAGGGGCTGAAGTTCAGCAAGATTGCGCAGTAAGCACGGACCGTCATGCTGAGACAGACCGGCCTAGGCCGGTCTTTTTCATGGTGCACAGTCCTGGTGGGCAGATAATTGAAAGCTGTTCTTGCTGCATGGCTTTCTCGCTCTGAAAAGGCAGAAGCTGCAGATGGACATGCCGCTCACCTTCGCGTGGCTGATGCCGCGCATTAATCTCACTGCACCATGCACATTCGCTTCACCAAAATGCAGGGCGCGGGCAATGACTTTGTCGTGCTCGATGAAACGCAAGGCCGTCTGGGCCTGACGCCAGCCCATTACCGTTTTCTGGCCGATCGCCACTTTGGCGTGGGTGCCGACCAGATTCTGACGGTGCGTCCTGCGCCAGCCGAAGGCCTGGATTTTGAGTATGTGATCCATAACGCCGATGGCGGTGAGGTGGAACAGTGCGGCAATGGCGCGCGCTGCTTTGCGCGCTATGTGTATGACAAAGGTCTGACCAGCAAGACCGAAATCCATGTGCAGACCAAGGCAGGAGTGATTGCACCCCGTTTGACGGATGATGGCCGCGTGACCGTGAATATGGGCAAGCCCGTGCTGGAAGCTGCCAAAGTGCCTTTTGATGCGGCTGGCCTGACCGCAAGTCAGCAGTCCAGTGCCCAGGTCTGGCCCCTTGCACTGCCAGCATCTGCATCTGTCTCGCAGGTGGAAATCGTGGCGGTGTCCATGGGCAACCCGCATGCCGTGCAATGGGTGGAGAACGTGGACACTGCGCCTGTTGCAGAACTGGGGCCGCTGGTAGAGTTGCATCCACGCTTTCCGCAGCGCGTGAATGCGGGGTTTGCACAGCAGGTATCTGCCTCTGAGATCCGGCTGCGCGTGTATGAACGTGGTGCCGGTGAAACCCTGGCGTGTGGCACGGGAGCCTGTGCCGCCGTAGTTGCCGGTATCCTTTTGGGGAAACTGGAGCACCGTGTGGACGTACATACACGCGGTGGACGGTTGACCATTGAATGGTCAGGTGGGGCTCAAGATGCTGTCATGATGACAGGTCCGGCTACCACCGTGTTCGAAGGCCAGATTGAGATACCTGACGAGATATGAACAGCATCGACAACTCCGCTATCAATGAAGAGCGCATCGCTGAATACCTGCTGCAGCATCCCGAGTTTTTTGAGCGTCAAGCGGAAATGCTCACCCGTGTGCAGCTGAGCAGCGGTCATGGCCACCGTGCCGTCAGCCTGCAGGAGCGCCAGGCCGAAATGCTGCGCGACAAGATCAAGGGGCTGGAGCAGCGCATCATGGAAATGGTGCGCAACAGCAGTGAGAACGCCTCGATTGCGCACAAGGTGCACCGCTGGAGCTGTGCGCTGGCACAGGTCAGTGACCCCCGCAATCTGCCTCATGCCATTGCCGAAGGCATCCAGCAGGAGTTTGATGTGCCCCAGGTGGGCATTCGCGTGTGGGACGTGGCTGGGCCTTATGTGGGCTCGCTTTTCACCATGGGCGTGAGCGATGATGCCAAATCCTTTGCCACATCGCTGACCATGCCGTTCTGCGGCCCTAACCTAGGTTTTGAACCCACGGCATGGCTGCCCAACCCTGGCGAAGTGCAGTCCATTGCCCTGCTGACCTTGCGCGAAGGTAGCAACGACAGCCAGACGCCAGCCTTTGGCTTGCTGGTGCTGGGTTCGCCAGATCCGTTGCGTTTCGACGCCACCATGGGCACGGAATTCCTCTCTCGCATTGCAGAGCAGGCCAGTGCAGCCCTGGGGCGTTTGCGCGTCTCGGTATCCGGCAACTGATGGCATCCTGATGTCTACGGCTGCTGAGCTTGCCCCTGAGCTGCAGCGCTATCTGCAGCATGTGAGCAGTGAGCGCAGGCTGGCAGCCCGCACTGTCGCCATTTATACGGAAGGTCTGCAGCAGCTGCAGACCATGGCTGAGCAGGCAGGGCAGGAGGTGCTGGCGCTGCAACCCAGTCATATCCGCCGTTTTGTGGCAGCGCTGCATGCCAAAGGCCGGCATGGCCGCAGCATTGCGCTGTGGCTGTCGTGCTGGCGGGGCTTTTTCAGATGGGCAGCCTGGCAGGAGTTGGTGGCACGCAATCCGGTAGAAGGGATTCGCGCCCCGAAAACGGCCAAGCCTCTGCCCAAGGCGCTCGGTGTAGATGCAGCGGTGCAGCTCGCGTCTTTTTCCAATCCACAGGCAGATCCTTGGGAAGAGGCGCGCAATGCTGCCATGACCGAGCTACTCTACAGCAGTGGTCTGCGTGTCAGCGAGCTGGCCAATCTGGACGTGCAGGCAGGCACTGGCCTGGGCTGGCTGGATCTGCAGGCCGGGCTGGTGCATGTCACTGGCAAGGGGGGCAAACGTCGCAGCGTACCTGTAGGTGTACCAGCCAGGGCAGCACTGCAACGCTGGCTGGATGTGCGTGGCAGCCGCTTTCCCTCGCACTGGCAGGAAACCGCACTGTTTGTAGGTGTGCGCGGCGCACGCATCACACCGCAAGCGATCTGGAAAAGTCTGCGTCAGCGCAGCCAGCAAGCAGGACTGACGCAGGCGGTGCACCCACATGTGCTGCGGCACTCGTTTGCCAGTCATGTGCTGCAGTCCAGTGGCGATCTGCGCGCTGTGCAGGAGTTGCTGGGCCACGCCAACATTACGACGACCCAGATCTATACGCGCCTGGACTTTCAGCATCTGGCGCAGGCCTATGCGCAGGCGCACCCCAGGGCGCGAAAAAAATCTTGAGCGGTGCATGTTGAGCTTCGGGTTCGAAGCTCCAAATATGTCCGGGCATCCCCGGTAAAAGCCATATGCTTGGTGGGATGGCTACACTTGCTGCCTTCAACGCCGCCCTGACTGCGGTTTGCGTTGTGTTTTTTGACTAATTGGCAAGCTGCCGATCGGTGGTTTGCATACTGCGACAAGGTTGTATTTCCATGGCTCTCATTCCCGTCAGCATCCTTACCGGCTTCCTGGGCTCGGGCAAGACCACGCTGCTCAAGCGCGTGCTCAACGAGTCGCACGGCATGAAGATTGCCGTGATCGAAAACGAGTTCGGTGAAGAAAACATTGACACCGATATTCTCAAGACCGAATCCAAAGAACAAATCCTGCAGATGAGTAATGGCTGCATCTGCTGCACCATCCGCGAAGACCTGCGTGAAGCCCTGCAGCTGCTGGCTGCCAAGCGCCGCAAGGGGCTGGTGGAGTTCGATCGCATCGTGATTGAAACCACGGGCCTGGCGGACCCCGGCCCTGTGGCTCAGACCTTCTTCATGGACGATGAGATCGCTGAAACCTACATGATCGATTCCATCCTGACCCTGGTCGATGCCAAGCATGCCAACCAGCAGCTCGATGACCGTCAGGAAGCACGCCGCCAGGTCGGCTTTGCCGACCAGATCTTCCTGTCCAAGACCGATCTGGTGACTGAAGCCGAAAAAGAAGCCCTGATTCATCGCCTCAAGCACATGAATCCCCGAGCCCCCATCAAGGCGGTGCATTTTGGTGACGTGGCGCTGAATGAAGTGTTTGACCTGCGTGGCTTCAACCTGAACGCCAAGCTGGACATCGACCCCGACTTCCTCAAGGAAGATGACCATGACCACAGCCATTGCGACCATGAGCACGGTCACTGCACGCATGACCACGACCACGACCACGAGCATCACCATGGTCATGACTGCGGCCACGATCACGAACATGGCGAACACTGCAGCCATCCTCACCACCATCACCACGACGATGATGTGAAGAGCTTTGTGTATCGTGCCGATC
>JAEZZU010000364.1 GCA_023418355.1 Pseudomonadota bacterium
TGCCGTAGGCGATGGAGCGGTTGGACAGCACGCCAGTGATCAGCAGCTTCTTGCCGGTCAGAAAACCCATTGTTCTTCTCCTTGTGAAAATGCGGTGAAGGCCTGCCAGACAAATTCGCCAGCTGCATTACAAGCTGTGGTGGCAGGCCGCTGTGGTGCAGAATTGTCGCATGCGCCTATGGAAGTTTTTTTTCTTGCTCGCAGGAGCCACTACGGCAGTCCCAGTTTGGGCTGACCATGCTTACGCTTTATGGGGGCAACCCAAATATGCGCAGGGCTTTACGCACTTTGACTACGTCAACTCAGAAGCCCCCAAGGGCGGTGAGCTGCGGCTGGTGAGCAATCTGCGTGTTTCCACCTTCGACAAGTACAACCCCTTCACGATGAAGGGCACGGCACCGGCCTATCTTTCGGGCCTGCTGTTTGACACCTTGCTGGTGGGCAGCATGGATGAAACCGCCACGGGCTATGGCCTGCTGGCCGAGGATGTGGAGGTGGCGCCCGATGGCCTGTCTGCCACCTTCCGTCTGCGGCCCGAGGCGCGCTTTCACAATGGCAAGCCTGTGCTGGCCGAGGATGTAAAGCACAGCTTTGATACCCTGACCGGGCCACATACGTCCCCCGGCTACAAAACCGTGCTGGCCGAAGTGCAGCGCTGGGAGGTACTGGATGCGCGCACAATTCGCTTTCACTTTCGCTCACCCAACCGTGAATTGCCTTTGACCGTGGGCGGCATGCCCATCTTCAGCCGTGACTGGGGCGCCGGCAAACCCTTCAATGAAGTGGTGATGGACACGCCCATTGGCAGCGGCCCCTACCGCATTGGCCCGGTGGTGTTCGGGAAGGACATCACCTATGTACGCGATCCCGATTACTGGGCCAAAGACTTGCCGGTACGCCGGGGCACCGGCAATTTCGACCAGATCATCGTCAAGATCTACAAGGACAGCACAGCGCGGCTGGAGGCGCTGAAGGCCGGCGAGTTTGACGTGATGCGCTTTTTCAGCGCGGGCGACTGGGCGCGGCGTGTGGACGGGAGCAAGTTCCGCACGGGCGAGCTGGTCAAGGGTGAGTTTGAACACAAGCAGCCCACGGGCTTTCAGAGCTATGTGCTCAATGTGCGCCGTCCGCTCCTGCAGGATGCGCGTGTGCGTGAGGCGCTGGGCATGGCGCTGGACTATGAGTGGATGAACCGGCAGATGTTCTACGGCTCCTACCAGCGTGTCAAAGGCCTGTTTGGCAACACGATCTGCGAGGCCAACGGCCAGCCCACGCCCGAGGAGTTGGAACTGCTCGAACCTTTCCGGGGCGAGATTCCGGAGGCCACCTTTGGCCCCATGGCTGTGCCGCCACGTACCGATGGCGAGCACAGCCTGCGCGGCAATCTGCGCGCGGCCAAGCAGCTGCTGGCCGAAGCAGGCTGGACGGTGGGCCAGGATGGCGTGCTGCGCAATGCCGATGGGCAGGCCATGGTGCTGGAATATCTGGACAGCGGCGAAAGCGGCCAGCGCGTGGTGGCGCCCTGGCAGCGCAACTTGCAAAAGCTGGGCATTCAGCTCAAATTCCGTGCCGTGGACTTTGCGCTGTACCAGCAGCGGCTGCAGAAGTTTGACTTTGACATCACCTCCATCGCCTACCAGGGTACGAACAACCCGGGGCAGGAGTTTGCCGACCTGTTTGGCAGCGCGGCGGCCGATCAGGAAGATTCCGGCAACTTTCCCGGCGTGAAAAGCCCTGCCGTGGATGCGCTGATTGACACCATGGTCAAGGCCAAGACGCAGGAGCAGATGCAGCCCGCCTGCCGTGCGCTGGAGCGCGTGATTGCGCACAGCCACTATCTGATTCCGCAGTGGTCGGCCAATACCCACCGCATGGCCTATAACCAGTGGCGGCTGGAGCATCCCAGCGTGATTCCGCCTTACTCCAACGGGGAGGGCTGGGTCATTGACACCTGGTGGGCGCGCATGCCCCCGCTCAATGCCGAGACAGCCCGTGTTGCCCTGCCTTCCATCCAGCCCTGAGCCGCCATGTTTGCCTATATCCTCAAACGCATTTTGTTGATGATTCCCACGTTGTTGGGCGTGCTGCTGCTGACTTTTGTGGTCATCCAGTTTGTCCCTGGCGGCCCCGTGGAGCAGTACCTGGCCGAAGCCAAGGCCGGTGCAGGGGCGGGTGCCGAAGGCGGTGGCATGGCCTACCGCGGCGCGCAGGGCGTGGATCCGCAGCGCATCGAGCAGATCAAGGCCTTGTACGGCTTTGACAAGCCCGCGCACGAGCGCTTTTTTCAGATGCTCGGCCAGTTTGCGCGCTTTGATCTGGGCACCAGCTTTTTCCAGAACAAGCCCGTGTGGGAGCTGATTGTGGAAAAGCTCCCGGTCTCCATCAGCCTGGGGCTGTGGACCTTTTTCATCAGTTATCTGGTGGCTGTACCGCTGGGGATTGCCAAGGCCATGCGTGCAGGTTCGCGCTTTGATCTGGTGAGCACGCTGCTGATTCTGGTGGGCTACGCGATCCCGGGCTTTGTGCTCGGGGTGGCGCTGCTGGTCATCTTTGGCGGGCAGCTGCAGTGGTTCCCGCTGCGCGGGCTGACCTCGGCGAACTGGGAGTCGCTGAGCCTCATGGGCAAGATCACGGACTACCTGTGGCACATCGCCTTGCCGGTGACGGCCATGGTGGCGGGCAGCTTTGCCGTCACGGCCATGCTGACCAAGAACGCCTTCCTCGAAGAAATCCGCAAGCAGTACGTGCTCACGGCGCGTGCCAAGGGCCTGAACGACCAGCAGGTGCTCTACAGGCATGTGTTTCGCAATGCGCTGATTCCCATCATCACGGGCTTTCCGGCTGCCTTTATCGGCGCCTTTTTTGCCGGTTCGCTGCTGATCGAGACGCTGTTCTCGCTCGACGGCCTCGGGCTGCTCAGCTACGAGAGCGTGATCCGGCGCGACTACCCCGTGGTGCTGGGGTCGCTGTACCTCTTCACCCTGATTGGTCTGGTCACCAAGCTCATCAGCGACCTGTGCTATGTCTGGGTCGATCCTCGCGTGAAATTTGATTGAAATATGGCGCTAACGCAATCCCCATCTGCGCAAGCAGCTATATCTATGGAAGCAGAAAACACCGTCCTGCCCCGTTCCCTCTCGCCCAGTCAGCGTGCCTGGCAGCGCTTTCGGCGCAACAGGCTGGGCTTTTACAGCCTGGTGCTGTTCTGCGTCATGGTTGTGGTCAGCCTTTTCGCCGAGGTGGTCAGCAACGACAAGCCACTGGTGGTGCGCTATGAGGGGCAGTTCTATTTCCCGCTGCTCAAGAACTACCCGGAAACCGTGTTTGGTGGCGACTTTGAAACGCCGACCGACTACCTCGACCCCTTCATTGAAGAACAGCTGCACCAGCCCGGCAACTGGGCGATCTTCCCCATCAACCGCTACGGGGCAGACACCATCAATTACTTTGCCAAGGAGCCGAATCCTTCTCCGCCTTCGCGTGATAACTGGCTGGGCACGGACGACCGCGGGCGCGACCTGCTGGCACAGCTGATCTACGGCTTTCGCCTGAGCGTGCTGTTTGGGCTGGCGCTCACGGCCGTGGGCGTGGTGCTGGGTGTGATCACGGGCGCGATCCAGGGTTTTTTCGGTGGCAAGATCGACCTGACCTTCCAGCGCTTTATCGAAATCTGGGGCTCCATGCCGGAGCTGTATCTGCTCATCATCTTCAGCGCGGTATTTGCGCCCAGCATCGCCTTGCTGCTGGTGCTGCTGAGCCTGTTTGGCTGGATGGGGCTGTCCGACTATGTGCGCGCCGAATTCCTGCGCAACCGCCAGCTCGACTATGTGAAGGCCGCGCGGGCGCTGGGTGTGCCCAATGGCCAGATCATCTGGCGGCACATCCTGCCCAACAGCCTGACGCCCGTCGTCACCTTTTTGCCCTTCCGCATGAGTGCGTCCATCCTCGCGCTGACTTCGCTGGACTTTCTGGGGCTGGGTGTGCCGCCGGGCACGCCGAGTCTGGGCGAGCTGCTCAATCAGGGCAAGAACAGCATTGATGCGTGGTGGATTTCGCTGTCCACCTTCGGGGTGCTGGTCATCACGCTGCTGCTGCTGACCTTCATGGGCGATGCGCTGCGCGACGCGCTCGACCCGCGCAAGGCACAGGCCAGCGAAGCCAAGGAGGGCGCATGATGCAGTCAGACCACAATCAACAGTCGCTGCTGTCCGTGCGCGACCTCAAGGTGCGCTTTGGCCACAAAGAGGTGGTGCATGGCGCGAGTTTTGATATCCGCTCGGGCGAAAAGCTGGCCCTCGTGGGCGAATCCGGCTCGGGCAAGACGGTAACGGCGCTGAGCCTGCTGCGGCTGGCCGGTGACGCCCAGCTCAGCGGCCAGGCCCTGTTTGCAGGGCGCGACCTGCTGGCCCTGTCCGAGCGCGAGATGCGCGCCGTGCGCGGTGGCGATATCGCCATGATCTTTCAGGAGCCGATGACTGCGCTCAACCCGCTGATGACGGTGGGTGCGCAGGTGGCGGAAGTGCTGCAGCTCAAGCAGGCGCTCAGCACCCAGCAGGCCTGGGCGCAGGCCGTGGAGCTGCTGGCTGCGACCGGCATTCCGGAGCCGCAGCGCCGCGCGCAAAGCTTTCCGCACCAGCTCAGCGGCGGTCAGCGCCAGCGCGCCATGATTGCCATGGCACTGGCTTCACGCCCCAAGTTGCTGCTGGCCGATGAACCGACCACGGCGCTGGACGTGACCCTGCGCATGCAGATGCTGGAGCTGTTGGGTGACCTGCAGCGCCAGACCGGCATGGCGCTGCTGCTCATCACGCACGACCTGCATCTGGTGCGCCGCTTTGCCGACCGCGCCGTGGTCATGGAGCATGGCGTGCTGGTGGAGCAAGGCCCTGTGGCGCAGCTTTTCGAGCATCCGCAGCACCCCTATACGGAAAAGCTGCTGCACAGCCAGCCCGAGCGTGATGTGCCGCCCGTGGATGCCAACGCCCCCGTGGTGGTGCAGGCCGGGCAGCTGCGCGTGAGTTACCCCGTGCCGCTGCCGGGCATCAAGGGCTGGTTCAGCAAGGGCGAATTTGTGGCCGTGCAGGGCGTGGATGTCTGTCTGCGTCAGGGGCAGACGCTGGGCGTGGTCGGTGAATCCGGCTCGGGCAAATCTACGCTGGCACAGGCCATTCTGGGGTTGCTGCCCAGTCAGGGAGATCTGCAGATCACGGGCCAGCGCTGGCAGCTGCCCGCGGTACGCAACACGCCGGCCAACCAGGCGCTGCGCCGCACGCTGCAGGTGGTGTTTCAGGACCCGTTCTCGTCGCTCTCGCCACGCATGACGGTCGAAGAAATTGTGGGCGAGGGCCTGCGCGTGCATGCGCCGGACATCAGCGAGGAAGGCCGTCGCGCGCAGGTGCGGGATGTGCTCATGAGCGTGGGCCTGAGCGAGCAGCAGTTCCCGGGGCTGCTGCAGCGCTATCCGCACGAGTTCTCGGGCGGCCAGCGCCAGCGCCTTGCCGTGGCGCGTGCCTTGATCTTGCGGCCCAAGGTGCTGTTGCTCGATGAACCGACCAGTGCGCTTGATGTGACCATCCAGAAACAGGTGCTGCAACTGCTGCAGCGCCTGCAGCGCGAACTGGGGCTGAGCTATCTGCTGATCACGCACGATATGGACGTGATTCGCGCCATGGCGCACGAGGTGATGGTGATGAAAAACGGCGCAGTGGTGGAGGCGGGTAGCGTTGAACAGGTGCTGCAGCAACCCCGCCATCCCTACACCCAGCAACTCGTGCAGGCCACGCTGTAGCGGCGATGGGTGCTACAGAATTTGCAATATCTTTACAGGCCGAGGCGTAAAACTTTGCAGGGCTTGCCTATGATGGAATCCATCAGCAAGCACCGTCGCAAGGAGGCGCCATGAAACATACCAAGATCACTGCAGCACTGGCTGCATTACTGCTGGGCAGTACATCACTGATGGCTGGTGCCCAGCCCATGCCACCAGGGCACGGTGGGGCAGGCGGCCCCGGTCGTGGGCCTGCGGCAGTCCAACCTGCGCACCCCGCAGGCAAAGTGCCCGGCCCTGCACCACATGCGCACCAGCCCCCTCCACCCGGCATGGGTGCCAAACCCATGCACCCCCATGGCATGCCACCGGGGCAGGCCAAGCGCATGGGCGCTGGCCCGCAGTACAACTGGGTCAAAGGCACGCGTGTGCCGCCGCAATACCGTACACCGCACTACGTGGTCAATGACTGGCGCAAGCATGGCCTGAAGGCCCCGCCCCGTGGTCACCAGTGGGTGCAATATGGTGCGGATTACATGCTGATTGCCGTTGCTACAGGTGTGATCGCACAGCTCATTCTGGGGCGCTGAAACCAAAAGCTGACGTGACCAGCGCGATGTGCGCAGTCGCTCAGCAAAAAAGCCGACGTGTCTGCGTCGGCTTTTGTTTTGATAGCGGCTAGCGCTGAAGAACAGGTGCTTTTCAATAGAAAATATTGCGAAGTGCTGAATACACCAGCGCTGCAAGCTATCTTTTTATAAGTATGAGCCTGTGGGGTTGACCCCGTCCTGATGCACCCAGATCACCTTGGTCAGGTCCACACCCAGCTGCTGCGCATGGTGCAGCAGGCGCTCCTGCACACCCTCGGGCAGGGTAGGGGTGCGTGAAAGAATCCAGAAATAGTCCAGCTTGTCGCCAATCACCATGGCCCAGCGGTACTTGTCGTCCAGGGCGACCACGTTATAGCCACCGTAAAAAGGGCCGAAGAAGGACACTTTCAGTGCCGCAACGTCAG
>JAEZZU010000379.1 GCA_023418355.1 Pseudomonadota bacterium
CGTGGAGGCGCGCTTTGATACGCCCACCCGCAAGTTCTCCATCATCAGCAGCTACTTTCCCAGCGGCTCCTCCGGCGAAGACCGCCAGGCCGCCAAGTTCCGCTTTCTGGCCAAGATGCACGCCCACCTGATGCGCCTGAAAGGCGAACGCGAGTTTGTGCTGTGCGGTGACATCAACATTGCCCACCGCAAGGAAGACCTGAAAAACTGGCGCAGCAACCAGAAAAACAGCGGCTTCACCCCCGAAGAACGTGCCTGGATGGACATGTTGCTGGCCGACAACGACACCGGCGGCATCAAGGACGTCTACCGCTGCCTCAAGCCCGACACCACGGACGAGTGCTACACATGGTGGAGCAACCGCGGCCAGGCCTATGCAAACAACGTGGGCTGGCGCCTGGACTACCACCTCGCCACCCCAGCCATCGCCGCCCTGGCACGGGAGGAGTCCATCTACAAGGGCGAGAAGTTCTCAGACCATGCGCCGATTACGGTGGGGTATGAGATGAAGCTGTAAAAGTAAAAAAGCCAAGTGCATGCACTTGGCTTTTGTTTTTTATGTTCGCTGCTGACTGCTTCGCTCAAGTTGCTGAATAGCACCCCAGAAAGACACAATGCCGAACATATAGAACATATGGCCACTGTTGTGCGCAAAAAAGACCTGGGTCCAGCCAAAGCCGAAATAGGCAATCGGCAGCAGAGAAGCACTCATGCGCAAAGCCAGCATTTGGGGTTTCAGTTCTGGTGCAATGTGCTGCAGCCGCTGCCGCGAAGGCCAGAAAAGCCACAGCGGCACCGCATAGCACAGCATCAGCAGACACAGCCCTGGCAACCCACGCTTGACCCACATATCAAGAATTTCATTGTGCGCGTGGCCATACTCCATGATCGAAGGATGCGCCACACCTCGATCAACCAGTTCCTGCTTGCCAGCAATCACTCCTTGCGTTCCCCAGCCTGTGATGGGGCGCTCCTCAATCATGCGAATGGCGGTACGCCACTGCTCCAGACGTTGCCCCACTGAAGTTACAGCCGCATCCTGAGGCTGCTGGGCATAAAACTGCAACTCCTGCACCGCCACGGCAGCCCGGGAACCGAACTTTTCCGCATAAGGCATCACCGCCACAACCACCAGCGCAGCAGCCGCAACACATGCACTCAGCGCCAGCCGTGCCCGCCCATACATGCACAGCACGATCAGCAGACACAACAGCAATAGCGGCGCTACCACCCATGCACCACGCGTCTCCGACAGCAGTGAGGCAATCACACCACACGCGCCACACAGCCACATCAGCGCGGTGGATGGCCAGCGCCTCTGACCAAACAAGGCCACGCCCCAGGCGGCAATACCCAGATACATGGCCAGATCGCCAAACTGAATGGCATTGGTGTGTCCCCAAGCCTTGCTCCAGCCCAGCACCACATACTGGTAAGCCGCAATACCCAGGGCACCGACTGCCCCCGCACTCAAGCCCCACTCCACTGCTTCAGCGCGTATGCCCCAGATCGCAACTACGGCCAAGGTGAATGCAGCCAGCCCGTATTTGAGCCAGTGATCCGTACCACTCCATGACCAGAGTCCATTGAACCCAAGACTCCACAGCACCCCCAGCAGCAGGAAAAGCCCCATGAGCTGCGAGGTGCCAGCAGGCAGCGTCTGCTGTTTGAGTAAGCGACTCCCCATCAAGGCACACAGCAGCAGTCCCAGGCTGCCATAGGAATAGCCTGACGGAATGGCCAGAGCAAGGGCGAACATAAAAAAAGCAGAGATCGAGATCCCTGATTGGATGACCGCCGCCCTATTCATTCTTGAAGCACCAATTGAGCATTATCGTGACCAGCATTAATTTGCAACAAATTGATGCTGGTGTATCAGGTTTTAACCTTTTGATTATAGGCAAGCGAAATACCTGCGCACGCCAAACACGTCATCATCACAAAGAAGTGACTTTCTCGAGAGCTAAACAGTGAGGCGTTGATCAAACTGTTGACCGCAAACAGTGCCGAAAAACACCATGCTATCCGACGCGGCGACTCGGGCATCTTGCGTGTCATCCATATTGGTGACGCCACAAAGAGCACGAACAAAACAAGGCCAAGAATGCCGTGCTCCATCCAGAAAAACAGGTACTGGTTATGCGGATGCCAGCGTCCAAATCCGCACCAGCCCTCGGCAGTCACATGCTCACACCACTGCGAGTGATAGCTGCCTGTGCCCCAGCCTTGCAAAGGCTTTGCCAACGTCATCTGCAGCGTGTATTTCCAGAAGTTGTACCGCCCGCCAATGCTGGTGATTTCCATGGAATCGCTGTTTTCCAGCTCAGTCACGGCCATTTCAACACGCTGCTGCACGCGCGCGGATGAGGCCAAGCTCAGACCGATCACGCATGCCACGACACCAATCGTCAGCCACTGCTTCCAGCCCCTGGCCCATTTCAGGGCATACACACCCAGAGAAACAATCAACAGCACATAGCCCGTGCGGCCATTGGACAAATGCGTCACCACCAGCACCGCCAGCACAAAGCTCAGCGCATAAAACAGCCTGACCTTCAACTCTGCACTGGCCACCGCTTTTTCCAGCAGCAAGATGGCAAAAAACACCATCATGATGTTCTGGGTGATGTAGTCACCAATCACCGTATGGTCCTGCCCCCACCCCAGATTCTGCGTACTGGACCATGGCAGCTGGAAAAAGATATTGGCGTATGCAGACACGAGAATAAACCCCATGGCAGCCATAAAGGCATACACACAGCGTTGACGCCATTTCTCATCCTGCAGCAGCAGGATAAACACAGGCACCAGCAGCAATTTGGCATATTTGCTGAAATGCAACCTGACGTCTTCCAGGGGGGCAGGCGTATACATCCACCCCAACAGCATCAATACATAAAGTCCCAGTGCCGAAATGACCAGGGGGCTACGAAGCAATGGCGCATCTTCACGCAAAGATTTCCATGCCAGCAACCCCAGCACAAATGCCAAGGCCATGGAAACATAGCCCAACCCCATGGCGACTGGGAACGCAAAATAAGCCAGCACCAACACACTCAGAGCTGCCGTCAGGCATTTACTGGACTGCTGATTGGCTGACTCGATATTGGGAATATGCATGTTTAACGCTTCTTGGTTTCTTGCAAATGGGCTTGATCGGTTTCCAACGCAACGTAGCGAAAGAAACACTCCAGGCCTACAAACAAACTGATCAGAAATCCGGCTCTACCGCATAGAAATGCCCGCCGGAAAAAATAAACGCGTGAGAAATTGGCAATGCCGGAAGCCAACCCTCGTGCCACACCGCCACGTTTTCCCTGGGCATGGCGCTTCATGGCTCCGAGCTGCACATACTGCGCAAGCTTGACCAGACTGCCGTAAATCGTTTCACGCGAATAATGGGGTAAACGATGGCTCAATTGCCGCTGTGTGACATCTGGGCGGCTCAAGCGTGCACCTTCATGCACTACCCCTTCAAAACCCTGCAGCAAACGCCGAGGGAACAGCCGCATCACACCACCACCACCGCTCATGCGCGCCAGGGACTGGCCATAGGCGATCTCTTCCCAGACAACTTCCCAGACGGCATCCTGATCGGCATCCACCACGGCCCGGATTTCTGCGGCCAGCTCTGGAGTGATTTGTTCATCTGCATCCAGAAAAAAAATCCAGTCACCGTTCGCATATTGCAGCACGCGATTGCGCTGTACGGCGAAGCCTTGCCAGTCAGTGTGAAGATGCACCTCCGCACCTTTGGACTTGGCAATGTCGACGGTGGCGTCACTGCTGCCACTGTCCACCACAATGATCTGGTCCGCGAATGCCGCGCTGTCAATGCATGCAGCAATACGGCGTTCCTCGTTCATGGTGAGGATGCCAATGGTCAGTCTGGCCATCTTGATTCCGTTGAATTAGTAAGTGGTGGGTGCGCTGCACAGTCCACGAATGCGCCCCCACAGCCGTGCCAGGTGCTTGGGTGATGGAGCGAGCAGACGCAGTGCCAGCAAAGCAATGGCGCCGCTCAGAGACTTCATGCGGTGCTTGCGCGCAGCCTGTGCCCCGGCATGTTTGGCGGTGAACAGCACTTTGGAGCGCGCGTGGTGGTAACCACGCCCATATTCCACCCGCCAAGGGCGTGGACCGCGCACCGAGCCGCGATTAGAGTGCGCCACATGCACAGCAGGCTGAATCAGCACCGACTTGTGTTCCTGCAGCAGGCGCAGGCACATGTCTTCGTCTTCGTAATAGAGAAAAAAACGCTCATCAAACCAGCCATCACGCGGCTGATTGGCCAGCCGCAGCAGCATGGCTGCACCGCAGGCATTGCCCACACAGGCGACATCCTCTGCAGCAGGTCCTCTGGCTGCCCACCAATGGCGAATCCAGCCATAGTTCAGCTGTGGGCGACCATCATTGCCGGTCAGCTGAGGCACCACAATCGCCGCATCTGGCCATTGCTGCGCCGTCTCCCACAGCGCCTGGGCGTGCTCCGCACGCAACCCGCAGTCGGGATTGATCATCAGACAGAACGGCGTGGATGCCGCCGCAAAGCCACGGTTGTTGGCAAAGCCAAAGCCTTTGTTCTCCGGCAATGCAATGACCTGTGCCTGCGGCAGCTGGCTGTGCACCTGCGCCACGGTGTCATCGGCGCTGCCGTTGTCGACCACGATGACATGGGGCCAGCCCCTGAGCTGACGTGACAGATCCGGCACACAGTGCGCACTGTTGTAGGTGACGATCACTGCCGTGATCTGTGCCAA
>JAEZZU010000113.1 GCA_023418355.1 Pseudomonadota bacterium
CCCTGAACGTCAACATGGTGACCTGCGGTGGCCAGGCCACGATTCCCATGGTGGCAGCCGTCTCATCCGTGGCCAAGGTGCACTACGGCGAGATCATTGCCTCGATTTCCAGCAAGAGTGCAGGTCCTGGCACCCGTGCCAATATCGATGAATTCACAGAAACCACTTCCAAGGCGATTGAAGTGGTAGGGGGTGCAGCCAAGGGCAAGGCCATCATCATTCTGAACCCTGCCGAGCCCCCACTGATCATGCGCGACACCGTCTACACCCTGAGTGAAGTCGCAGATGAACAAAAGATTGCAGATGCCGTAGAGCGCATGGCAGCGGCTGTGCAAGCCTATGTTCCAGGCTACCGCCTGAAGCAGCGCGTGCAGTTTGACCATATCACCCAGCCCATCCGCATCCCGGGCGTGGGCGATGCCTTGACAGGACTGAAGACTTCCATCTTCCTCGAAGTTGAAGGTGCTGCCCACTACCTGCCTGCCTATGCAGGCAATCTGGACATCATGACCAGTGCTGGTTTGCGCACGGCAGAACAAATGGCAGCGCGCATGCTGGCTGCCGCAGTCACAGCTTAAGGAGCAGCCATGATTCCCGCCAAGAAAATCTATATCTCTGACGTGACCCTGCGTGATGGCAGCCATGCCATCCGCCACCAGTATTCGGTCGACAAGGTCAAGGAAATTGCACGTGCACTGGACGATGCCAAGGTCGACTCCATTGAAGTCGCCCACGGCGATGGTCTGCAAGGCTCCAGCTTCAACTATGGCTTTGGCGCACACACTGATCTCGAGCTGATCGAAGCCGTCGCCAGCGAAGTCAAGCACGCCAAGATCGCTACCTTGCTGCTGCCTGGCATTGGGACAGTGCACGACCTGAAGAACGCCTATGACGCAGGCGTGCGCATCGTGCGCGTTGCCACCCACTGCACAGAGGCAGATGTCTCCAAGCAGCACATCGAATACGCACGCCACCTGGGCATGGAAGCTGTTGGCTTTCTGATGATGAGCCATATGACCACGCCCCAGACCCTGGCACAGCAGGCCAAGCTGATGGAAAGCTATGGCGCCACCTGCTGCTACGTCGTGGACTCTGGCGGCGCCCTGAGCATGAACGACGTACGCGACCGCTTCAAGGCGTTCAAGGACACACTCAAGCCCGTAACACAGACGGGTATGCACGCACACCACAACCTCGGACTGGGTGTCGCCAACTCCATCGTGGCGGTAGAAGAAGGCTGTGACCGTGTGGACGCCAGCCTCGCTGGCATGGGAGCAGGAGCTGGCAATGCACCGCTGGAAGCCTTTATCGCTGCCATCGACCGCATGGGCTGGCAGCACGGCACAGACTTGTACAAGCTGATGGACGCGGCGGATGACATCGTGCGTCCTCTGCAAGACCGACCTGTACGCGTTGACCGCGAAACCCTGGCACTGGGTTATGCCGGTGTGTACAGCTCCTTCCTGCGTCACTCCGAACACGCCGCTGCCAAGTACCAGCTCAAGACCGTGGACATTCTGGTGGAACTGGGCAAGCGCCGCATGGTAGGTGGCCAGGAAGACATGATTGTTGACGTGGCACTGGACCTGCTGCGCAGCAAGGCCACCGCCTGAACATCCCCTTGCGTCTTCGCCATGACCTGCACAGTAACTGCTGTGCAGGTTTTTTTCTGCACATCCAGCGTCTTCGTTCGCAAAAATGCCCCCAAAACAGGCAGTGGCTTGTTTTTAAAACGCGATGGCACCCATATTTCTTTTCACTGCCAATCTCAAAAAATAGTTTCACCTGCCATTTTGTTAAAAATGGAAATTAATCAGTAAAAACCCTTTAAGGGTATTTACTAGATTTCAAAGAAAACTGTATTTTTTGCGCTGAAAAACCTGCTTTCAACGCAATTTTTCACCTGCTATCACCCCTCTGGACTGCATTCTAGGACAGGGGTTTTCCTCTAGAACCGACCACATCAGACTTGGCTATCCCATTGCATTTATTAAGAAAAAATGCTTTTCGAACACACATGCGATCAGGGCATAGCAGCGTTGAGTTTTCTTCATATTGATTTGACTCAATCGAAGAAAGAGAATTCTAGAAACAACATTCCAGAATGCTCTTTTCTGGATATCTCAAGAAGAACGGAGACAGCGATGAACCTGGTGCGCCCATTGCGTACATTGCAAAGCTATGTGCATGCACGCACCGGTGCTATTTTGTCGCTGCGCCGTATCGGCTGGTTCTCTTACGCCGCTTTTTCGATTACTGCGGCTGCTGCAGATGCACAGCACACGCTCACAGTGGCTGACTACCGCACTTACCTTGAAGCCAGTCACCCTGTTCCGCAAGCCCTGCAGCACTTTGCAGAGAGCTACAACCAAGACAAGCAAGGCGCCTGGCAGCTGCAACGTGCCGAGCCGGTGCCTGGCTCTCCGCTGCAGCAAATCCAGGCAGTACAGCAAGGCAAGCCCGGTGCTCCCACCATCATGCTGGCAGCAGCAACAGGGCTGGCAGAACTGGATCCCAGCTTTGCATTCTTTGACCAGCCCTACGCCATTGAAAACGCGGAACAGGCAGAGCAGTTTTATGCCAGCACACAAGCTGATGCCATGCTGCAGCGCCTGCACCAGCATGGCCTGCACGGGCTGGCCTGGATGGAAAACGGCTGGCGCATTGTCACGGCAGATCGCCCCCTGCGCACATTGGACGATCTGCAGAACCTGCGCATACGCACCGTTCCGACACCCGTTTCTGCTCAGCTCTTTAAGGCACTCGGAGCTCACCCCGTCAGCCTGCCAGCACATCAAGTCCGGCAAAGCCTGAGCAAGGGTGACCTGCAGGCGCAGGAGAGCTTTGTCACGTTGGCTCTGCAGCAGAAGGCGCATGAATTTCACAAGCATCTGTGGCTCACCCAGCATTCGTACGGCGCACAGGTGCTGGTCATGAATCTGCAGGCCTGGCAGGCCTTATCACCAGATGAGCAGCAACGCCTGCAAGCTGCTGCAGTGGCTGCAGCCAAGCAGCAGCGCCTTCACGCACGCCAGGCTGATCTGCAGGCACTGCAAGACATGACAACTGTTGGCGTGCAACTGGATGTGCCGTCCAACAGCCTGCAGCATGCACTCAAAGATGCGACGCGCCATCTGCGAGACGCCCCCAAAGCCGCTCCATGAAGCGATTCATTCCGCGACGCCCATTTCTTCATCTCTGGTGAGCCACTGCTATCACGCACTCACCCTTGCCTACTTGCTAAACCTTGACCGTAGATTTTGTTATGACCACTTCCACTGACGCAGCAACGCGCGAATCTCAAAAGCGCAGAGCCATGTTGGCAAGCTATCTGGGCACCACACTGGAGTACTACGACTTCCTCCTGTACGGCATTGCCGCAGCCCTCGTCTTTCCCAAAATCTTTTTCATCACCCTGGACCCCCTGGCGGCGACACTTTCCTCTTTTGCCACATTCGCTGTCGGCTACTTTGCCCGACCACTGGGCGCCATCGTGTTTGGCCATTACGGCGACCGTATTGGCCGCAAAAATGTACTGGTCGTCACCTTGATCATGATGGGCTGTGCCAGTACCTTGATCGGCCTGCTGCCAACCTATGAACAAGTCGGCATCTGGGCTCCTGTCCTGCTGGTCATCTTGCGTCTGCTGCAAGGCATCGCCATGGGCGGCGAATGGGGTGGCGCAACTTTGATGTCCATGGAGCACGCCAAGCCCAAGGGCCGTGGTTTTGCGGTCAGCCTGGTCAGCGCAGGCGGCCCCACAGGCGCCGTGCTCGGCACCCTGGTCATGACGCCTTTTTCTGCCTTACCCGTCGAGCAGTTCATGAGCTGGGGCTGGCGTGTGCCATTTCTGATCAGCGCGCTGCTGATGGTCGTAGGCCTGGCAATTCGTCTGAAGGTCAGCGAAACACCCGAGTACGAAGCCGCACGCAAAGCCATGGCTGAGAAGAAAGGCCCCAAATCCATTCCGCTGGTCACTGTGCTCAAGTACAACAAGAAACAGATTTTTTCCGGCGTTCTGGGTGGCCTGGCTCCCTTGTCTTTCTCGACCTTTGCAGCTGCTTTCCTGCTGAACTACGCCGTACAGGTGGGTCATGCACGCAGCGATGCATTGATTGCCATGACCATTGCCAATTTCTTCAATATTTTTACGCTGCCTTTATTTGGCGCACTGTCAGACAAAGTGGGCCGCCGCCCTCTGATGCTGACAGGTGGTATTGCCGGCATCGTCATGATCTGGCCCATCTTCTTGCTGGTTCAAAACCTCAGCTTCTTGACCTTGCTGCTGGCCATGGTTCTGGCAATGCCGATTATTCAGGCATTGATGGGGGGTGTTTTCAACACCTGGATCAGTGAAAAATTTGCTGCTGACGTGCGATATAGCGGCATTGCACTGACATTCCAGATCGCTTCTACGCTGGGCGCAGGTCTGTCTCCCCTGATTGCAGCCACACTGCTGTCTGCATCTGGCGGCAAAAACCCTGAATGGGTGGCTGCATATTTCGCCGCTATCTGCTTTATCAGCTGCCTGGCCTACTGGTTTGGCCGCGAACAATACAACCAGGAACTGGCAAAGTTCACGGTTGCCGAAGAGTCCGACCAAGAGTCAACTCCAGCTCCCGCCTACCAAAAGCAGGCTGCTTAATTTCTCCCCCGCATAAATCCAAGGCAAATTATTTATTAATTTGCCTTGGTATTTATCACCCAAATAATTAATAAACCACTGGAGACAAAATGAAGAAAACCATTTTAGTAATGGGAGCCATCTGCATGCCTGCAATGGCGTTCGCACAGAATTCAAACAGTATCAGCGAGAATTCCGTCCGTATTTATGGTGTCGGTGATCTTGGCATTGCCCATTACAGAACATCGGGCATATCCAAAACAGCCATGCACTCTGCCAGCGCAGGTTCACGCCTTGGTTTCCTGGCCAGTGAAGATTTGGGGCAGGGTTTAAAAGTCAATGTCCGCCTGGAAGCAGGTATCAATATGGATGATGGCACTTCCAGCTCGAGCAATGGCCTCACCGGACGTTTCTGGAGCCGCCAAGCCTATATCGAGCTGGAGAATAAGGCATGGGGCTCCGTGCGAATGGGGCGCCTCGAGGGTCCTATCTACACCTTTTTCCCCAAGTTTGACCCCATGCTCATGCCTGCCATGGATGCCTGGGGTGTACTGACCACCTTGGGTGCACGCCTGCCCGGCACAGCACACGGCCAAGGCAAATCCAATGGCTTCCTGATCAACCCCACACAGCGTACAGACAACACGATTGGCTACGCATCGCCCAAGTGGAATGGCTTCCAGACCAAAGTGGCATATAGCTTTAACGAAGGCCAAAAAACCCGTCCGAAACTGTTTGAATGGAGCGTGGACTATTTCAACGGGCCATTGACACTGGGTGCACTGCTGGTCAAAGCCTCCAAGACACCCGGCGAGGGCACAACATTGCGCACGGATTCCGTGACCGAATACGCACTCGGTGCCAGCTATCGCTCGGGTCCTGTACAGCCCTTCTTGACCTATATCCACCGCAACAAGACCGATCCCACACTGGGTGCAAACGGTGCTGTGTTGAATGGCAACTCCGAATCCGTGAAATTGGCCGGTGCGATTGTCCCCGTGTCCGAACGCGGCAATGTCCGTATCACCTTCGGCAAATACTCCAGCGGCAGCCCTGACAGCGATGCCAAGAGCTATGGCATTGCCTACACCTATGACGTCAGCAAGTCCATGACGCTGCTGGTTGCAGCCACCCGCCTGACACAAGGGTCTGCTTCTAAATGGCCCGTTTTCCAGAGCCCCGTCCCTGACGCAGGCAAACCTGTTAACGGCTTCATCGTCGGCACAACAGTCCGCTTCTGATTGACATATTTCCTTCGCAGGAGAGCACACATGGCTTCAAAGTCACCCTGGTATTACATCATTCACTGGATACGTTTCTATTTTGGTGCCCACCTTTTATTTTCAGGCATTCGCTATGCAGCGACGGGCTATGTGCCTGACATTCCTGGCGTTGGTGGTGAATGGGTGCATGCCAATGCCAATATTTATCTCTACCAAATCATCAAGTATCTGGAAATCGTGACAGGTGCGATGATTTTCTTCAATCGCCTGCCTTTGCTGGGTTTGATTTTGGAGATGCCTGCCACCGTGAATATTTTCTGGCTGAATACCGTTATTGTGGCCTCCCCACAAATGCCTCGCCAGTACTTCACTGGCCCTCAGGAACTGTTCCTCAACGGCATTTTGCTGCTGGCTTATAGCGGCTGGATTTTTGCCGCCATCAAACCCAAGCTGGAACCTCTGTGGCTGTGGGATGGTGCCAAGGCTTACAAAGAAGGCATCGGCAGAAAAATCACCGAATAAACAAGGATTGCAAACTATGAACAAAAGCAAATGGATTGCAGTGGTGGTATGTCTTCTTTTGACCGCTGCTGCCTATATTGGTTCTACAGGCCTGTTCTACACCACTTATCGCCCCATCCGAAATTATGATCTGGTGGCATTCTTTGCCTCATGGGTAGGCCTTTTGTACTACCTCTACCGCGACAGAGAAAAATAAAAGCACCTGACTCAAATATCCAAATAAAAAACCAGGAGACAAAAATGATTCAGGCAGATCAAGGACCATGGAAATATATTGTTCTTTGGCTTAGATATTACTATGCCATTCACTTTCTGAAATCTGGCATCAATTACGCCGTTTTTGGTGTGATTCCTGATTTCAGCAAAGCCGGAGCCGTAGGCCCCTATCTCCACGAAATGAATGTTGTGGGGTTTTATCCACTGGTGAAGTATCTGGAAATCGTGCTGGGCGGCATGCTGCTATTCAACATCATGGTGCCTGTGGCTTTGGCCTTCATGGCTGGCATCGCTTTCCAGATCATCTATCTGAATCTTTTTGTCTCGCCCCATCCCCGACAACTGTTCACCGGTACCCAGGAGCTGCTGCTGTGTGGGCTGCTGATTCTGGCTTACGGTAAGAACTTTGCCTCCTTGTTCCAGTGGAAGGCTTCGCCAAGATTCCCCTGGCAAGCCACCATGGCTCCTACCGTGGTCCATACGGGTACTGCACCAGCGCCGCAAGCTGCACGTACCAAAGACTTTGTCCTGCTGTGCGTCATTGCATGTATCTGGACGCTGATCGTGATTGGCTTCTCCACCACCATGGGCAGCCGTCCGCTCCGCATCTATGACTGGGGCCCCCCTGTCGGAGCCCTGCTGCTGTCCTGGGCCTGCATGTGGTGGAGCAACCAGCAGCTGCGCACACCTGTGCCTGTTCAGCAACCCAGTTAAAGAGCGCTCCACCTGACGCGCCTTCCACGATCCACAGGCCATGTGGTGACGTAGCGCAGGTGGTGTGCACAGAACTTTTGGCAAGCGTCTTCTTTGGACCGATTACTACGGAGTCATGGAAATGAAACTGAACCGCAGAAGCTTCACACAAATTGCTGCCTGGCTGGCTGCCGCAGGCGCCGTCAGCCCAGGCGCAGTTCTGGCCCAGGCTACGCCTCCAGCACCCAAGGCACCAGATGCCATCATGGCCTTGATCGACTATGTACTGGCCACCCAATACGCTGACTTACCCGCAGACGTTATCGACGCAACCAAGATACAGATCCTCGACACAGTAGCCGTTGTGCTGCCCGCACTGAATGCAGATGGCATTCGACAACTGTATGCATTGAGCAAGGAATCCGGCGGCAAACCGGAAAGTCTGGTGCTTGGTACCAACGTGCGGCTGCCAGCAGAAACTGCTGCGCGCCTGAATGCCGCCATGGCTGCCACGCTGGAATTTGACGACACCTATGAACCGTCGCTGCTGCACGCGTCCTGCGTAACCATCCCCACAGCACTGGCTACCGCAGACTGGCGCAAGAACATCACGGGACAGGAGCTGATCGCTGCGGTCGCCGTGGGTACGGATGTCGCCTGCCGCCTCTCACGTGCAGGCTCTCCTGGAGTCTCCCCCTTCATCGTGGGCTGGGATCCAACTCCCATGTATGGCTTTCTGGCATCCACCATGGTGGCTGGCAAGCTGATGGGGCTGAACCGCGAGCAAATGCTCTCCGCCATTGGCATGGCCTACCACCAGATGTCTGGCAATGCGCAGGCCAGCGTAGACGGCACGCTGGCAAAGCGCCTGGGCGCAGGCTTTGCCAGCTATGGAGGCTTGATGTCTGCACGCCTGGCACAGCAAGGGGTGGCTGGCTCCTACAACGTGCTGCAAGGCCCCAAGGGACTGTTCAAGCAATACCACAAGGGTCAGTACTCTGAAGAAGCGCTGATGGGTGGGCTGGGCAAGACCTATGCTGGCGTTGATATTGCGGCCAAGCCCTACCCCAGCTGCCGAGGCAGTCATGTGGCGGTCGATGGCATGCTGGACATCGTTACGCAGAACGATCTGCGCCCAGAGCAGATTGAAAAAGTGATGATCTACAGCCCCCCCGCAGAGATGATGCTGCTGGGTGCCCCTATTGAGAAAAAACGCAATCCTCAGACGATCGTAGAAGCGCAATTCAGCAATCCATGGATTGTGGCGGCAGCAATTCAGGACCGCAAAGTGGGGCTGGAACACTTCACTGAAGCCGCGCTGCAGCGCCAGGATCTGCGCCAGCTGGTACAGCGCATTTCCACGACAGAAGACAAGTCGCTGGTACGCCCGGATGGCGGCCCCGGCTATGTGCATCTGGAAGTCACCACCACCGACGGTAAAACACATTCCAGACTCGTCAAATATGCCAAGGGCGATCCACAGAACCCCATGACACCTGCAGAGTACGAGGAAAAATTCTTCGAATGTGCTGAAGCTGCAAAAATGCCTCGTGCACAGGCGCAGCAGGTACTGCAGCGCCTGCAGCAACTGCAAAAGGAAAAAGACGTCTCGGCACTACAATCTGCCATGGCGATCCTGTGACCCTAGCGTATACATTCCGCACTACAGCTTGTACGCACTTACTTGCTGTACAGCAGCATTAGCGTCTGGAATGCCAAGGCCCCCGACTCGGGGCCTTCTATTTTCTGTGAGCGACCCAACCTTGAACGCGTCATGAACTCACCAGTAACAAGCATTCGAAACCGCCCTCGCAAACATGGCGAGCACCGTTCCAGTGCAGCCGTCCGAGCCCGAATTCTGGAAACAGCCTTCCGCGTCATTTCCTCACATGGCTACAGCGGCATGACCATGGCCAAAGTAGCCACCATGTCGGGCTTACCCATAGGGAGTGTCTACTGGCACTTTGAAAGCAAGGATCTGCTGCTCAATGCCATGATCGAAGAAAGCTTTGCGCAGTGGCATGAAACCACTGCCACGCGCAATCGCCCACAGCCTGGGGAAACCTTCGAAGAGCACGTCACACGCATTTTCAGCGGCACAGACCAGCCCCGCTATTTCGCAGCAGACTTCTGGCGTCTGGGTGTGATTCTGAGTGTGGAAAAGTCCGTACCCGAGCAAACTGCACGTACGCAGTTCTTGCGCATCCGGGAGCTGCAGAAAGAGGAGCTGGCCAGCTGGTGGCGACAGGTGCTGCCCAGCGAGTTGCTGAACATGACCCCGTCGCTTCCACACACTCTGAGCGCTTTCACACTGGCAATGCAGGACGGGAATGCGATTGCAGGTGCCTCGGGTGAGGCACTGGATGATTTTCAGAACACGCTGCGCACCTGTCTGATTCATCTGGTACAGCAGGCACAGCAGAAATTGCACGCACCAGCTGCAACATCCACAGCTGGCAAGGCCCGAAAGCCAAGGGCTGCTGCTGCCCGCAAAGCTGCACCAGCCACCGCGGAATAATCTAGACCGCGTCTGCCGGTGCAGAGGAGCGCAGGCGCAACACCACAGGCTTTCCTCCAAAACGCTGTTTGGACAGCCAGTGCGCCAGCGCAGAGTCCAGATGGGTCGCATGTCCGGGAAACCAGTCCACCAGCGCATCGATCAGCGCTCGGCAGATTTGCACATTGCCTTCTGCCAGTTTCACGCGTACTTCCGCCACAGACTTGAGCACGGCTGCATGCTCATCCATGTGGCATTGGCGTGGGGGGAACTGTGATTCCTCCATCCACTGGTTTTCTTCTGCAAAGTGCTGCTGCAGGTGTGCTTCCATCGCCTCCAGCAATGCTGGCAGTTGCGCGTCCTCTGCCAGCTCCAGCTGCCCTATCAGATCCACAAATTCATGATGGATGTCATCCATGGGACCATGGCCCAGCAGTTGATGGCTCCCCCAATGCAGCGTCGCGGTCTGTGTCATACCGTTGTCTCGTGTGCGTATTGTTCCTTGCTGTTATGTGAGAAAAACATCCCGCCGTCACGGCGGGATGCAACATCACAAATCCAGCACCAGGCGTGAGCATTTGGCGCCAGAACAGCAGACCATCATGGTCTTGTTCGCGCAACGCTCCGCCTCCGTCAGTATCGCATCTCTGTGATCCACTTCGCCCTCCAGCACCGCGACTTCACAGCAACCGCAGATACCTTCCTTGCAGGATGAATCCACGGCAATGCCGTTGTTCAGCAGCACATCCAGCACGCTGGCGCCTACGGGCACCGTCAGCTCCAGGCCGCTGCGTGCCAGCGAGATGACAAAACCGCCATCCGTTGCCGCAGCCTGCTTGGCAGCGAAGCGCTCCAGATGCACCTGCTCCGCAGGGAATTGCGCTGTTGCTGCCTCATAGGCGTCCAGCATGGGCGTGGGGCCGCAGCAATAGAAATGCGCATTGGCAGGTGCTGCCTTGGCAATGGCTGGCAGGTCGAGCACACCGCCAGCTTCATCGTCAATATGCAGATGCACATGGTCGCCCAAGGCCTGCAGCTGGGAAGCAAACACGACATCAGCACGCGAACGCACGCTGTACCACAGTTCCCAGGATGCTCCCTGCGCCTGCAGACGCTGCAGCATGCTCCAGATGGGGGTGATGCCAATGCCGCCAGCAATCAGCACGCTGTGCGCGGCTTCTTCATGCAAGGGGAAATGATTGCGCGGCTCAGACACCTGCATGGTGCTGCCCACACGCAGCTGCTCGTGCACATAGCGCGAGCCGCCACGGCTTTTCGGATCCAGCTTGACACCCACCGTATAGCCTGTAGGCTGCTCACCCGTTTCCACCAGGGAGTACGAACGCACAATGCCATTGCCCAGATGCAAATCGATGTGCGCGCCAGGTGCCGTAGATGGCAATGTCTTGCCATCTGGATGCACCAGCTCAATCAGATGAATGTCTTTGGCAGCGTAGCGAATGGACTGCACGCGCAGAGATAACAAGGCAGAGGTAGACATCGTCATGCTCCTGCAGCAACCACACGCACCTGCATGTCACCAATGGAAGAAATCGATGCGTGCATCACATCGCCAGGCACCACTGGGCCGACGCCTTCACATGTGCCCGTCATGATGACGTCGCCAGGGTACAGCGTGTAGTAGCTCGATGCCCACTCGATCTGCTCAGCGATGTACATGATCATCTGTGCAGCATTGGTGATCTGTCGCACTTCCCCATTCACGGTCAGGCGCAAATCCAGCTTCTGGGGATCAGCAATCTCATCGGCAGTCACCAGCCAGGGACCCAGCACCGAATAGGTGTCCAGCGACTTGCGCAGCGAACGATCTTCCGGACCGCGCACCGTCATATCCAGCGCAATGCTGTAGCCAGCAATGCAGTCCAGTGCCTCAGCCTGCGACACACGCGAAACCTTCTTGCCAATCACCGCTGCCAGCTCGATTTCGTGGTGGGTCAGGCGCTCTGGCATGCTGATTTCCACGGCCTGGCTGCATCCGATCAGCGAGCTGCTAGCCTTCAGAAACAGGCCTTGCTCCTTCACGCCGCCGGTGTAACGTGTGGTGAAGATATGGGCGTCACGCTGTGCTTCTTCTACATGCGCCTGATAGTTCACAGGCACGCCAATGATCTTTCCGGGCTGTGCCACGGGGCTCAACAGACGTACATCTTCTACACGGAAGGTCTTGGCTGTGCCTTTCAGACGTTCGGCCTCCGCACGCACCTGTGGCAGATGAGCAATCACCAGGTCACCCGCAAACTGTGGGTACGAGGGTGCTGGCAAGGCTTGCAGAGCCTCTGTCACGTCGTACACCAGACCGTTGTCCACAACGCCGAGGCGTTGATCATTGAACCAGCAAATCTTCATTGTTCTTCCTTGGATGGCGCTGCTGCACCAATATCTTCTTTCAACAAACCCAGGCGCTGCATGGCATCTGCATCCGAGACGACAAACAGGCGTGCATCCTCAGACAAGGCCTTGTGGCTGGCCCACTGATGCTGCGGAATCGTGAAAACATCGCGCGGCGACCATTGGATGCACTGATCACCAATCTGACTTTCGCCATGGCCTTCCACCACGGCCACCACCTGGTTGCAGTTGCTGCGCACAGGCCGTGAGCTGGACTGTGCATCCACCTGCATCATGCTGGCCGACAGCAGTGCCATGGCACCCTGCCCGTTCAGCGGATTGATGTACTTGATACGGCGCACGCCATCTGCGCCGTGTGGCGCCTGCTGCAAGGCAGCGACCGCGTCGGCAT
>JAEZZU010000084.1 GCA_023418355.1 Pseudomonadota bacterium
CCATGAGTTTGTCTCAACCGCCGTGGTCGATGGCCTGATGCGCGTACAGCTCGACACCGGCGTGCCTGTCTTCTCCGTAGCGCTGACGCCCTACAACTTCCAGCCTTCGGAAGACCTGCAAGGCTTCTTCCGCCAGCATTTCATCAAAAAGGGCGTGGAAGCTGCCGATGCCTGCGCGCAGACACTGGCAGCACATGCCAATGTTGACGCCCTGCTCAACGAAACAGTGCAGGGCTGAGTAAGACCTCTGACTCGCTGCGGCCCCGCCTCACTCAGACAACGGGGCCGAGGGCATCACAGCAGCTCCAGCACTTTCTCCGGTGGACGGCACAGTGCCGCCCCCTTGGGGGTGACGACGATGGGGCGATTGAGCAGCACCGGGTGCTGGGCCACAGCCATGATCAGCTGGTCATCCGTCACTGCAGGGTTGTCCAGCCCCAGTTCCTTGAACACAGCTTCCTTGCTGCGCAGCAGCTCACGTACAGGAACACCGATGTGGGCCACCAGCTCCGACAGCTCAGGCGCCGTCAGCGGCGTGGCGATGTAGTCCACGATATTGGGCTCAATGCCCTTGTCACGCAGAATTTGCAGGGCGCCGCGCGAATTGCTGCAGCGGTTGTTGTGAAAAATGGTGATGTCGCTCATAGCGCCCAAGTTTAGGCGCTGCGCGCAGCCTTGAAGCCACCAATTCCCAGCAGCAACCAGGCCAGCATCAGACAGCTGCCCCCCCAGGGCACCAGAGGACGAAAAGTTTCCATGCCAGTGAACGTGCGCAGATAGATCAGACCGCTGAACAGGAGCACGCCCAGCACGAACAGCCCACCTGCAGCGCAAACCCACCGATTGCCACGGCCTGTGAGCGACAGAATACCCACACCCAGCAAGGCCAGCGCATGAAACATCTGCTGCTGCACGGCCATCTGCAGCGTGCTGCGCGTAGCTTCGCGCACGGCGGGGTCGGTGATAAAGCCCAGGCCATGCGCGGCGTAGGCGGCCATGCCTACCCCCGTCATGCCCAGCAGGGCGGCCAGCGGAATCCAGCATTTACGCATAGGTCCTCACTTGGCCACCAAGGCTTCATCGGGCTGCGGTACTGCCGTGGTGCTGGATGCAGGCCCCGACAGGGCCGAGCGGCGCAATGCATCCACCTGCACCTGCAAGTCCTGCGCCCAGGTACGGCGATCACGGCCATTGGCTTTTTCCGGCTGGCCATAGCGCACCACAGCGACCAGATGCTCGGTCTGGATGGTGCGCCACAGGCTGCGCAGCATGGGCTCGTCCTCATAAGCCTCGCAGGGCACAAAGGAGCGCTCGCCCGTGCGTGCATCCACAAAGGTCATGGCCACGGGCTGCACGGCCGCATCGGCATCAATGGCAGCCTGCAGCATATTGCCGTGAAACGGCAGCAGCTCGCGACCATTGCCGGTCGTGCCTTCGGGAAAGACGGTCAGGATGTCGCCATTGCGCAGCGCCTCCGTCATGCTTTGCACGGTGCGCTGCGTGTCGCGGCGCGAGCTGCGCTGCACAAACAGCGTGCCCGCAGCGCGCGCCAGGTGGCCGACGATGGGCCAGTTCGCAATTTCTGCCTTGGAGATAAAGCGGCAGTGGCGTGCCGCATGCAAAGTGGGAATATCCAGCCAGGACTGGTGGTTGGCAACCAGCAGCACAGGCCCCTGCACCACGGGCTGCCCCTCAATACGCAGATCAATGCCTGCCCTGCCCAGAAACTCGCGTGCCCAGTTTTCCACCATGCGCTGCTGTTGCTGCGCATCCAGGTGATCAAGTCCTTGGCGTGCGGTACGCACACCTTTGAGTGCATGCCACAGCATGCTTGAAAAACGTCCTACTGCACGCAGAGTTCCTGCCATCAAGCTCTCCCACTTTGTGTTTACGGTTAAACCCTCTTGTTCATCCTCAGCACACGGCTGCGCAGCTGCACGCGCCGGTTTCTTCCAGTGCCAGACGGCAAACCATGGGCTTGCCGTTGGCACGATCAAGGCTTAGTCACGCTCAAACGCAATATGGCCATTGACCATGGTCAGCTGCACGCGCGCAGGCACTTCGTAGCCTGTGAACGGTGTGCTCTTGCCCTGGCTGAGCAGCGCCTGTGGCATCACGGTCCATGCCTGCTGTGGATTGACCACGCACAGGTCGGCCACGCCACCTTCCACCAGCTGACCCAGGCTGGCCTGCAAGGTACCCAGCGCATTGCCCAGCAAGCGTGCGGGAGCAGCTGTCACCACTTCCAGCGCACGCAGCAGGGGCACATTCTGGTCTTGCGACCATTTCACTGCCAGCGACAGCAGCAATTCCACACCGGTGGCACCGGCTTCGGCTTCGGCAAAAGGCAGAACCTTGGCGTCGTCATCGACCGGGCAGTGGTCAGAGACCAGTGCATCAATCGTGCCATCCGCCAGCGCAGCAGACAGTGCATCACGGTCGCGCTGCTGGCGCAGCACGGGAATCAGGCGTGCGCTGCTGTCGAAGTAGCCAATGTCGTTTTCCGTCAGGTGCAGGCTGTTGATGGAGACGTCCGCCGTCACATTCATGCCTTCGGCCTTGGCCTTGCGCACCAGCTCCACACCGGCAGCGCTGGAAATGCGGCACAGGTGCACGCGTGTCTGCGAGCCACGGATCAGCTCAAAAATGGTGTGCAGGGCAATGGTCTCGGCGGCCACGGGCACGCCGGACAGGCCCATGCGTGTAGCCAGCGCACCGCTGGCGGCCACGCCCTTGCCCAAGTCCTTGTCCTGTGGACGCAGCCACACGGCATAGCCAAAAGTGTTGGCGTAGCTCAGCGCACGGCTGAGCGTGGTGATGCTGGACAGGGGCGTATCCGCCTGACCAAATGCCACGCAGCCAGATTCAGACAGCTCGGCCATTTCCGTCAGCACTTCACCCTTGAGGCCCTTGGTCAGCGCCCCCATAGGGAAGACGCGCGACTGGTGCAGCTTCTCGGCGCGCAGCTTGAGCATTTCCACCAGACCCTGCTCGTCCAGCACGGGGTCGGTATCTGGCAGACACACCAGGCTGGTCACGCCACCTGCAACACTGGCCGCCATTTCGGACGTCAGCATGTCTTCGTGTTCATGACCGGGTTCGCGCAGACGCACTGCCAGGTCCACCAGACCGGGCAGTACCCACTGGCCAGACGCATCAATCACACGGTCCGCTTCAAAGCCTGCGGGCACCTGACCAATGGCCAGCACACGGCCAGCAGCCACGGCCACATCACACACCTGGTCAAAACCACGGGCCGGATCAATCACGCGGCCGTTTTGAATCAAGATTTTCATGGTTACATACCAAATTGGCCTCTAGCGCTTATCCAGCAAGCGCTAGCAGCTATCAAAACAATCAGGCTTCGTTGCCCGCAACAATCGACATCACGGCCATGCGCACCGCAATACCGAAGGTCACCTGCGACAGGATCACGGCCTGCGGGCCATCGACCACGGCGGAGTCAATCTCCACGCCACGGTTGATGGGGCCTGGGTGCATGACGATGGCATCGGGCTTGGCCAGCGCCAGGCGCTTTTCGGTCAGACCAAAGCTCTTGAAGTATTCCTGGCTCGAAGGCAGCAGCGCGCCGCTCATGCGCTCGTTTTGCAGGCGCAGCATGATGATGACGTCGCAGTCCTTGATGCCCTCTTCCAGGTTGTGGAACACGCGCACGCCCATGGAAGCCATGTCGGAAGGCACCAGCGTGCGAGGGCCCACCACGCGCACTTCGGCAGCGCCAAGCGTGGTCAGCGCGTGGATGTCTGAACGCGCCACGCGCGAGTGCAGCACGTCACCCACAATGGCCACACGCAGGTTGGAGAAGTCCTTCTTGTAGTGGCGGATGGTGTACATGTCCAGCAGACCCTGCGTGGGGTGTGCGTGACGGCCGTCACCAGCATTGACCACGTGCACATGCGGTGCCACATGCTGGGCGATCAGGTAGGGGGCGCCGGACTCGCTGTGGCGCACGACAAAAATATCGGCCGCCATGGCCGAGAGGTTGTCGATGGTGTCCAGCAGGGTTTCGCCCTTGGCGGTCGAGGAGCGTGCAATGTCGAGGTTGAACACGTCGGCCGACAGGCGCTTGGCCGCAATCTCGAACGTGGTGCGCGTGCGTGTACTGTTTTCAAAGAACAGATTGAACACGCTCTTGCCGCGCAGCAGCGGCACTTTCTTGACTTCGCGGTCATTGACGCTGACGAAGTTCTCGGCCGTATTCAGAATGTGGGTGAGGATGTCCTTGGACAGTCCTTCCGTGGAGAGCAGGTGGATCAGCTCGCCGTTCTTGTTCAGTTGGGGATTGCGCTTGTACAGCACGTTCATGCCTCTTTGACTTCAAATTGGAAGGTGCCGTCTTCTGTGCGTGCCAGCGCCAGCGACTGGCTGGCGGGCAGCGCCACGCGTGCGGCGGCAAATTCGGCGGCCA
>JAEZZU010000133.1 GCA_023418355.1 Pseudomonadota bacterium
CTCTTGGATTTAACAACTTCTACCGTGCGGCCCTGACGCACGAGTTGGTTAATGGTTGGCATATATACGTCCCTAAACGTAAAAAACGAAAACGTGAAACCCTTCGGAAATACCGAAAAGCCCTCCACTGTACCAATTTGGGAAACCCTGAGCAAGTCACCTGTGATTAAACAGCAGGCACTTTGAAGGCCTTAGCCTGCCTGCTGCTGTCACCGGACTGCTTAGCGAATCCACAGACGGATGGCGTCCCAGGTACGACCAAAGAAACCGCCCTCCGTCACGCTTTCCTGCGCGAAGATGGGCAGCTCAGCCGCCACCTGATCTGCCACCATCACCTTCAGTACACCGACTTGCTGGCCCTTGGTGACAGGAGCCATCAAAGGATCTGTGCGCACGATCTGGGTCGTCACCTTGCCGGAACTGCCGGAAGGCACGGTCACCACGGTAGGTGTTTCACGACCAATCTTGATCGTGCTTTGCGAGCCCTTCCAGATGGGTGCTTCTTCCATGGTCTGCCCCGCATCGAACAGCTTGACTGCGTCATAGGCGGTATAGCCCCAGTTCAGCAGCTTCTGGCTTTCGTTGGCGCGCGCATTGTCGCTGGCAGCACCCAGCAGGATGGACAGCAGGCGACGACCTCCCACATTGGGAATATCGCGATTGGCCGTAGCGACCAGGCAGTAGCCTGCGGCATTGGTGTGGCCGGTCTTCAGACCATCCACCGTGGGGTCGCGAAACAGCAGCGCATTGCGGTTGCGGCTGTTGGCCGCGGGCGTGCCTTCGTAGCGATAGTCCTTGATGGCGTAGTAGTGCGTGTACTCGGGGAAGTCACGCATCAGGCGCATGGCCAGCGTCGCCAGGTCGCGTGCAGTGGTGTAGTGACCGGGCTCGGTCAGACCTTCTGGGTTCTTGTAGGAAGTCCCGTTCATGCCCAGCGCCTTGGCCTGTTCATTCATCAGGCGCACAAAGTTTTCCTTGGTGCCGCCCACGCCTTCAGCCAGCGCCATGGTGGCGTCATTGCCAGACTGCACGATCATGCCCTTGAGCAGATCTTCCACAGGCACCTGCATCTTGGGGTCGATGAACATGCGCGAGCCCGGCATCTTCCAGGCCTGCTCGCTCACGGGCAGGCGCTGCTCCAGTGTGATCTTCTTGGCGCGCAGCGCATCGAACACCAGATAGGCCGTCATCAGCTTGGTCAGCGATGCAGGCTCAATCGCAGCATCCACATCCTTGGCCGCCAGGATCTGGTTGGCGGTCACATCCACCAGCAAATAGTTGTTGGCAGCGATTTCTGGGGGTTGCAGCTGTGCAATCTGTGCATTGGCCCACAGAGGCACCAGAGCGGCCGTCAGCGCCAGTTTGCGCAGGGTCGAATAAATAGGTTTCATGAACAACTCGGTTTCTTCAGAATCACAGAAGGCACGCTTCAGCCATGCGAAGCGCTCAGGTGGCGAGCCACCAGCCCTTTGAGCAAGGGCAATTGCCCGTGGAAGAAATGTCCTCCATCGGGGATGACCGTCACCGGCAGAATCTGGGGACGCGCCCAGTCCATGACGGACTGCAGCGGCACGGTGTCATCCTTTTCGCCATGCAGCACCAAGGTGCGTGCATGCGCTTCGGCCGGTAAAGTGGCTGGCTCAAAGCGGCTGGCCGCTGTACCCACCAGCACTACTTTTTCCACACGGCCGGTATCCCACAGCGCAGCCACGGCATGGGTGGTCACAAAAGCACCAAAGGAAAAACCCGCCAGCGCCAGCGGCCCCTGAGGGGCTACCTGGCGTACCACTTCCAGCAGATCCTGGGCCTCGCCCTTGCCTGCATCGTGCACGCCTTCGCTGGCACCCACGCCACGGAAATTGAAACGAATGGCTTCCCAGCCGGTCTGCACAAAGGCGCGCGCCAGGGTCTGCACCACTTTGTTATCCATCGTGCCGCCGAACAGCGGGTGCGGATGCGCAATCACCGCCACCCCCTTGGGCACACCTGCGGGACGGTCACGCAGCGCCTCAATCTGGCCTGCCGTGCCGGTCAACATGAATCGTTCGGTCTGTGCGTTCAAGCGCCCCCCTGTGAAAACTATCTCATTGATAGCTATCAGCGCTTGCCAGACAAGCGCTAGACAGCCAAAAGTCTTTGAATGCGCGTATGAGTCTGATTCAGCGGCCAAGTTCCGGTGGAACCAGCAAACGCTCCACAACCTGGCCATTTTTGAGGTGAGATTCCACGATTTCGTCGATATCTGCCTCATCCACAAAGGTGTACCAGGTACCTTCAGGATAGACCACGGCCACGGGGCCAGCCGCGCAGCGGTCCAGGCAGCCTGCCTTGTTCACACGCACCTGCCCCTTGCCTGCCAGGCCCGCTTCCTTGATGGCCTTCTTGCAATGGTCAAAGCCTGCCTTGGCACCGTGCAGATGGCAGCAATCTTCACCATTGGGGCGCTCATTCAGGCAAAAGAAAATATGGCGGCTGTAGTAGCCGCTGGGTGTGTTCTCGCTCATGATGCGGTCATTCTAGGAGCGTGGCTGACGCCGGGTCAGCTGCAAAGCAACATACGCCAGCACGGCATAGGGCCAGATCCAGCCCAGCCACTGCCCCACCCCGTAAAAACGCATGAAGCGCCCCTGCTCCCAGGACTGCAGATTGTCTGCAAAGTAGGGGTTCAGCGGTGCCTGGTTCAGCCAGTTGAGCTGCCACATGAGCACCAGCATCAGCAGCACGGCGCACCAGCGGCGCGGCACTGGCAGGGCGGCAGCCGCCAACAGCACGGCAGCGGCCAGCCCGACCTGGGTGGGCAAGGTGAACCACTCCCAGGCATGGTTGGGGCCATAGGCCATGGCAGATGACAGCAGGGTCGCACCCAGCCCTGCGAGCACGATCAGCGCAGCCAGCACGGCCCGCCGCGCAACGGACGGTACCATCAGACAGGCCAGCAGGCACGGCGCCAGCACGCCCAGCATGACGCACAGCATCTCGGCACTGGGGGCCAGTGGCACCAGCGGCTCTTCGCGCAGCGGCAGCCAGTCCATGAAGGGGGTACCTTCGAGCCAGCGGTCCAGCGTCTTGTCCAGCCGCTCCAGCACCTGCCCCAGCCCGAACGGCAGGCCCGAAGGAAACAGCAGCGCCACGGGCCACAGCCCCAGCAGCACCATGCCGCCGGGCTCCCGCTCCCCCACCCAGCGCTGACGCAAGGCACTCCAGCGTGCGAGCACGCCTGTCCATGCCAATACGCCGGCAAGCAAGGCGCCCAGCAAGGCACCACCGGCATTGAGCACAAAGTCCAGATTCGAGGGTACGCGCCGTGGCAGGAAGATCTGCAGGAACTCCATGCTCAGCGACAGCAGCGCACCCAGCACAAAGGCCAGCGGCACGGCCGCATGGCGCAGCCCGCTGCGCAGCCCGCCCAGAGCCAGCAAAAAGCCCAGGGGCACATAGCCTGCGATATTGATATTGACGTCGAACCACGTCCAGTACGGCGGCGGCAGTGGCGCCGTCACAAACACCCAGGGCGAGATACCCTGGGCACGCCAGCCTTCAAACGGGAACAGGCTGGCAAACACAATCAGCGCGGTATACAGCAGGGCCAGCGGCCATGCCGAAGTTCTGAACACAAACCGCCCCTTTCAGCGCAGCGTCACCACATTAAAAAGGCTTGACGACCACCAGAATCACAATGGCCGTCAGCAGCAGCACGGGCACTTCGTTGTACCAGCGAAACCAGCGGTGGCTGCGCTGGCAGGTTTCTGCCGCCAGCTGACGCAGCAGCGTGGAGCAGCTGTAGTGATAGACCACCACCAGCGCCACCAGCAGCAGCTTGGCATGCAGCCAGCCGCCCGTAAATCCGTAACCCAGCCACAGCCACACCCCCAGCCCCAGCGCGGGCACGGCCAGCATGGTGGTAAAGCGCAGCAAGCGCTGTGCCATGCCAATCAGGCGCTCACGCTCTGACACAGAACCGGGCGTCACCATCGCCAGGTTCACAAAAATGCGCGGCAGATAGAACAAACCGGCAAACCAGCTGGCCACAAAAACGATATGAAAAGCTTTAATCCATAGCATGGGCACAGTGTAAGCTGGCCTGACGGCACAAAAAAAGCCCGGCAGGGCCGGGCTCTGAAATCCTCCAAAAAGAGGCCTGCTCAGGGAGGTGAAGCAGGGAAAGCAGCCAGCTGCTTTCGGAGGCCAATCTAGCATTGCCCCTCAGGCCGCACACCCGGGCAATCCCGTACAGCCACCTGGCGCTTCTTCATCTGCATCAAATGCAGCGCCTCGCCAGCAGACTGCAACAGGCGCACAATGGTGGGTATGCATCTGTCTAGCCCTACCCCTTTCCCGCAAAGCCGTCCACGCCGCCTGCGCCGTGACGCCTTCACCCGTAACCTGGTGCGCGAAAGCCACCTGTCCGCACACGACTTCATCTACCCCGTGTTCGTGCATGAGGGTCAGAACCGCCGCGAGGCCGTGCCGTCCATGCCCGGCGTGGACCGCCTGAGTCTGGACCTGCTGCTGCCCGTGGCCGAAGAGTGCGTGAAGCTGGAGATCCCCGTGATGGCACTGTTCCCCTCCATCGACGTCGATCTGAAGGCCCCCGACGGCAAGGAAGCGCTGAACCCCGACGGCCTGATCCCCCGCGTGATTCGTGCACTCAAGAAAGAATTTCCCCAGCTCGGGGTGATGACCGACGTGGCCCTGGACCCCTACACCAGCCACGGCCAGGACGGCATCCTGGACGAGACCGGCTACATCCTGAATGACGAGACCGTGGAAGTGCTGGTCGGCCAGGCCCTGAACCATGCCGAAGCCGGTGCCGACATGGTCGCGCCCAGCGACATGATGGACGGCCGCATTGGCGCCATCCGCGAAGCGCTGGAGCTGCAGGGCCACATCTACACCAAGATCATGGCCTACAGCGCCAAGTACGCCAGCAGCTTCTACGGCCCCTTCCGCGACGCCGTGGGCACCCGCGGCGCGCTGGGCAAGGCCGACAAGAACGTCTACCAGATGGACCCTGCCAACTCCGACGAAGCCCTGCGCGAAGTGGCCATGGACATTGCCGAAGGCGCAGACATGGTCATGGTCAAGCCCGGCATGCCGTATCTGGACATCGTGCGCCGCGTCAAGGACGAGTTCAAGGTGCCGACCTTTGCCTACCAGGTCTCGGGCGAATACGCCATGATCAAGGCTGCCGCTGCCAACGGCTGGCTGGACCACGACGCCGTCATGATGGAAGCCCTGCTGGCCTTCAAGCGCGCCGGTGCCGATGGCATCCTGACCTACTTTGCGATCGACGCTGCCAAAAAGCTGCGCGGTCTGTAAGCTAGCCCCATCCAAGGCTGAAAGCACCAGGCAGTCTGCGGACTGCCTTTTTTATTTTTCATAGCTGCCAGCGCTTGCTACGCCTGCGTTTTCACCCATTTTGACCTTGAACTATGCGACTGCTGCTCATCCAGCCTTCCCGCAAAACCGTGCACGACCTGGGCGAATGGCCGGGTGCTGCACCTGCCCCCCTGGCGCAGCCGGAAGACGATGGCTTTTACTGGCTCTCCGGTGAGCGCGCCGAGCTGGAAGCGCAGCTGCCTGCCGTACAGGCGCTGCTGCAGCAGCTGTGCGGCACGCCGCTGGTGGATCTGCACGTATCGGACCTGCTGAACGCGCAGATTCCATCGACTTTTGACTTCACCTCGGACTACGACGTGATGCTGTTTCGCCGGCTGCGCCACTTCCCGCGCGTGCCCGAGCAGGACGTGCTGCAGCCGCTGGAGACCGTGCCCGTGGGCTATGCGGTGTTTGACCATCTGCTGCTGAGCATCCACCCACCCGCCTGTGCGCTGCGTGCCCAGAGCCTGCAGCGGCTGCTGGAGCCCGGCACCCAGCCCGAAAAGCGCAGCATTGCCACGCGCCTGCCACCCAGCAGCGCTGACCTGATGCTGCGCCAGCTGGACCAGATGATCGACGGCTACCAGGCCCTGCGCCGCGACATGGCGCGGCAGGTGGATATCTGGCAGATGGCACTGCTCAATCCACGCTCGCGCTTCAGCAACTGGGCGCAGATCCTGCAGGCACGGCTGTCGCTGCACCAGCTCGACGAAATCTGCGAAGACCAGCGCGCCGCCGTGCAGGACTGGATTGACACGCTGCGCACCTGGCAGCACACCGACAGCGGCCGGAATGAACGCCATGCGCTGGAGCTGCTGCTGGTGCGCTCGCGTGACGTGCTGGAGCATATCGAGCGCGTCATCCACCACGTGCACCGCATGGAGCAAAGCGCGGAAGTGGCGGTGCAGCTGCATTTTTCTGCGCAGAGCAACCGCACCAACGACATCATGCGTGTGCTGACCACGCTGACGGCCATCTTTCTGCCCCTGAACCTGATTGCCGCCATCTTCGGCATGAACTTTGACGTGCTGCCGCTGGTGCACGAGCAGGACGGCTTCTGGTGGGCCATGGGCAGCATGCTGGGCATCAGCCTGTTGCTGCTGGTGTTTTTCTGGCGCAGACGCTTTATTGAAAGCGACAGCCTGCTGGGCAAGCCCTATGGCGAAAAATCATAAAAAAAGAGCTGCCAGCGCTTGAATTTAAAGGCTTTCAGATACTTTTCCATCTGAAACCATTACAAATCAAGCGCTGGCAGCTCCTGTTCTGAAAGCAGGCAGGCGATCAGCCTTTCAGATACTGGTCAAAAAAGGCCAGCGTGCGGTCCTTGGCCTGCACGGCGCTGGCATCGTCGTAGCTGCCGCGCTGGTCGCAGTTAAAGCCGTGGTCGGCTTCATAGACATGCACCTGCACCTCGGGGTGCGCGGCGCTGAACTGCTGCACGCTCTCCAGCGAAATGTGCGCATCCTTGGCACCAAAGTGCGCCAGCACGGGCACTTGGGGCTGGCGGGCAATTTCCGGTGGCACCGTCATGCCGCCGCCGTAGTAGCAGACGGCCGCAGACACCCCATCGATCAGGCTGGCAGCGCGCCAGGTCAGCAGGCCACCCCAGCAAAAGCCCACCACGCCCACCTTGCAGCCGCTGTGCTGCGCCACCCACTGCACGGCAGCGCGTACGTCCTGCAGCACACCGTCTCCGGGCAGCGCCTCGGCAGCAGCCTTGAGCTGTATGCCACGCGCCATGGCCTCTGCGTCATAGCCCAGCTGCACGTCAAACTCCATGCGCGTGAACAGGGCCGGTGCAATCGCCACAAAGCCGCGTGCGGCCAGTCGGTCGGTCACTGCGCGGATGTGCGAGTTCACGCCAAAAATTTCCTGCAGCACCACCACGGCGCCGCGCGGCGTGCCATCGGGCTGCGCCAGCCATGCAGGAATTTGCGTGCCATCCTGCGCAGTAAGTTGTACAAACTGACCCATAACTGCCTCTCCTTGTTGTGTCGTGTTCCAATGTACACAAGCCCCACATTGGCTTGCCATACACAGGTAGCAACTTTAAGCAATCTGCGTTCCACTTGAAGCATCATCACCAGCCTGCTCTTCGCCCATGGATCTCAAACCGCTGATTACCCTGGTCGCCATCATCAACCCCCTGGCCATCGTGCCGTTCTTCATTCACTACACCCAGGGGTTTGACGAAGCGCAGAAAGCACAGACCATCCGCGTGGCGGCCTTCAGCGCCTTTGTGGTGATTGCCGCCTGCGCGCTGCTGGGACTGCAGGTGCTGGATTTCTTCAATATCTCGCTGGAGAGCTTTCAGGTCGGCGGCGGCCTGCTGCTGCTGACCAGCGCCATCAACATGCTCAATGCGCGCCCCGCCGAGGCGCGTCCCAATGAACCCACGCTGGAAGCCGGTGCCGAAAAAGCCGCCATGGGCAACAGCATTGCCGTGGTGCCGCTGACCATTCCGCTGCTGACAGGGCCTGCGGCCATGTCCACGGTGGTGATTTATGCCGATCAGGCCACCAGCTTCTGGCAGCACCTGGCGCTGGTGGGCTATGGCGTGGTGGTGGCCGCCTGTGTGTGGGGGAGTTTTTCCATGGCAGAGCCGATTGCCCGCGTGCTGGGCAAGACGGGCATCAACGTCATGACCCGCCTGATGGGCCTGATTCTGGCGGCCCTGTCCATCGAGGTGATGGCTGGCGGCCTGGTCAAGCTCTTTCCCGTGCTCAACGGTTAAGCGCTGCCCGCGGCGCTGGCGGCCTGCTGCGCCACCTTGTCTACCTGCGCCGCATGCTGCTCATGGTCTTCCTGCCGGGAGCAGGCACCACCGCAGCCGCTGATCAAACCCTCTGGCAGGGCCTGGGCGTTGGTCACCGCCCCGGTAGCCGGGTCAAAGCCTACGCTGCCCATGTGCTGCGCCAGCGCGGCATCCATGGTCTTGGCGTGATGGCTGAACCAGTCGGCCAGCTCAGGCGTCATGCCACGCACCATGCTGCAGTCACCTTCTGCGCAGCGCTTGGCACCTTCGCGCATGATGTCCAGCACCACCTTGTGCTGGGTGCTGTGGCAGTTGTCGGCCGCAAAGCCTGTGGCCTGCATCCAGCGGTCTTCCTGGCCAAAGTGGCCTTCGGTATGGGTAATCAATGCCTGCCACAGGGGCAGCAGTGCTTCATCAGCGGCGTTTTCCACGGCGGTCAGCAGCTCGACGAATTCCTTGTGCGTCTCATCCATGACGGGAACGTTGAGCACCAGGGCTTCGCTCCATTCCAATGTCGCCATCTGGCAACTCCTTTGTTCATATGACTTGAATGGCTGCAAGTCTTAGGCAGCTAAGGTCCACAGGACTTGCTCCACATCAACATCCACCGGTGCCAGACATGGCTTGACACCGTTGTTTCGTCCAGAACAAAAAATCCCCGCCTGGCGGGGTACGCCAGCGGGGATGGGGAAGGGCTTTGCAGCGTCTCAGCGCGAGGGCTGGAGCACGCCATCCATCCAGGTCACCAGCTGCTGGCCCAGCGTATCTACTGCCTGCACCATGGCCTGCACACCGGCTGCGGCATTGAGGGCAGAGGCTGGCTGCTGCACGGTAAACACCTGCTGCGCCAGCAGCACATCGCCCTGCGGCAATGGGTTGACCAGGGTCGCGCGCAGGCGAATCATGGCGGCGCTTTGCTGTTCGGAGCTGAAGACCTGGCTGAACTCTTCCAGACTCCAGCGCAGCACGGGCACGCGCTGCCCCTGCACGGTGGGCAAGGCATCGCCCACATCGGCGTAGAGCACCACACGGCCACCCTGGCTCAGGTGCTCGCCCAGCCGCTGCTGCACCAGACTGGCGGGCGCAGCACTCCAGCGCGCCTGGCTGTAGGAGTGCAGCACCTGGGCGTCGGCATAGGCCAGGCGATAGCGCATGGCCGTGCTGCCGTCGCCCAGCAGAGGGGATTGCAGGGGCGCCAGTGCAACGGCTGCAGCCGCTGCCTTGGGCTGCGTCTGGCTGGCGGCTACTGGCGCGGCTGCGCCCAGGTCATAGCGCACCATGGGGCGTGGGGGCTGTGGCAGGCTGCTGCAGCCTGCGAGCACCAGCGCCAGGGCCATGCCCCACCACCAGCGGCCCTGCTTTGCGGGGAATGTGGTCTGTGCTTGTTGCATGTTGTCCATCCTTATCGTCCAGTAGCGGGGGCCACAAAGCCGGGTTCACCGGGGCCTGGCAGCTGGGGCGAGCCAAAAATCAAAGCCTGCGGATTGGCGCCAAAGCTGCTGGCCGCACCGCCGAGCTGGCGGGCAGCGGTAGACACATCGTCCGCCGCCTGGTTGATGCTGGGCAAGGTGGTGCGGTCAAACCGCTCGGCAGCCCGTGCCATGGACTGCGCGCTGTTGGCCACCTGCTCCAGTGCGCCGCCGGGTTGCTGGGCCGCCTGGGTCATCTGGTGCACATCCCGCACCAGATCGGCAGCTTCCGTCCCGGCGCGCGTCAGCGCCTGCATGGCCTTGCGTGCATCCTCGGCAATCGCTGGGAACTCCTGCACCGCAGGGGCCACCTTGTCGTGCAGCGTGGTGTTGATGGCGCGCGTGGTCTCACTCACATTGCCTGCCGCCTGCGCCAGGTTTTCCAGCAGCTGGCTGAAGCGCTCCTGGTTGGCATCCCCGAGCAGCTGGTTGATGCGGGCCGTGGCCTCGTCCACGCGGGTGAGGATGTTCATGCCCTGGTCGGCCAGCACGTTCAGCTGCGAAGCCTTCATCAGCAGGCGCGGAATATCGCTCTCGCCCGTGGGCAGCGCTTCCTTCAGGGGTGGCACCAGATCGTCCAGCTGCACATAGGCCAGCCCTGTCACGCCCTGGTAGCCCAGCGTGCCATAGGTGCCCGTGGGTGTCACCGGGGCCTTGCTGTCTACGGCAATGCGAATCAGCACCTGGCCCTTGTGCACATCGTCAAAACTGATGAGTGTGACCTTGCCGACGGCCACGCCCTTGTAGCGCACCGTGGCCTGGTTCTGCAGGCCGCTGATGGCTTCTTCCGTGGTGAGCTCGAACTCCCGGTAATCGTTGCGATCGCGTGTGAGCCAGAGCGTCAGCCCGATCAGCAGTGCCAGCAGACACAGCACAAAGCAGCCTGCGGCCATGGCATGTGATTTGTTTTCCATGCTTATTGCCCTCCAACAGGGGCGGGAGCCATGGCGCGCCGGCCACGCTCTCCCTGAAAAAACGTGTGAATAAACGGATGGTCGAACTGCGCCACCTCTCGCGGCGTGCCCGTCACAATGACGCGCTTTTCAGCCAGCACCGCCACGCGGCTGGACAGCGCAAACAGCGTGTCCAGGTCATGCGTGACCATGATCATGGTCAGACCCAGATCGTCGTGCAGCTCACGCAGCAGTTCGCAGAATTCGTCAGAGCTGGTGGGGTCCAGCCCCGCCGTGGGCTCATCCAGCAGCAGCAGGGGCGGGTCCATGATGAGGGCGCGGGCCAGTGCCACGCGCTTGATCATGCCGCCCGAAAGATCCGATGGCATGCGCGTGGCATGCTCGGGCTTGAGGCCCACCATCTGCAGCTTGATCATGGCCGCTTCATCGACCATGGCATCGGGCAATGTGCCCTGCTCGCGCAGCGCAAAGCCGATGTTCTCCAGCACATTGAAGGCCGAATACAGTGCCCCCTGCTGGAACAGCATGCCCACACGGGAGGCTGCCTGAGCATTGCACAGCTGCGCCGCCGGGCGGCCGAGCGTGGTCACCGTGCCCTTGCCCGGCTGCAGCAGGCCCAGAATCTGGCGCAGCAGCACGGTCTTGCCCGTGCCGGAGCCACCGACGATGGACAGCATTTCACCCTGATACACCGTCAGATCCAGATCCTGGTGCACCGCGAACGCTCGCTCACCTTCGCCAAAAATGCTCCACAGCTTGTCGATCACGACCACCGGAGGTGTCGCTGCAGCAGGGGTACTGGCAGTCACTGTCATGGCTTAGAACCCCACATTCTTGAAGGCCACCGCAAAAATCGCATCCACCACGATCACCATGGTGATGGACGACACCACCGAGGCCGTGGTGCCCGCGCCCAGGCTCTGGGTATTGGGCTTGACCTGCAAGCCCCAGTGGCAGCCTATCAATGCAATAAACGCCCCGAACACCACCGACTTGGCCGTGGCCAGCCCCAGGTTGCCAATGCTCACGGCACTGGGCAGTGCTTCCACAAAATAGGCGGCAGAAATGCCCAGCGTCAGGTCTGACGCCAGCATGCCGCCACCCAGCGATGCCAGCGTAGTCCACAGGCTGATCAAGGGCATGGCCAGCGCCAGCGCCATGGCACGCGGCATGACCAGACGGAATCCCTGCCGTATGCCCATGACCTGCATGGCATCCAGCTCTTCGGTCACGCGCATCACGCCAATCTGTGCCGTGATGGCCGAGCCCGAACGGCCTGCCACCAGAATCGCCGCCAGCAGGGGGCCCAGCTCCCGCACCAGCGAGATGCCCAGAATGTCCACGATAAAAGTCTCAGCGCCGAACTGCCGCAGCTGCAGCGCCATCAGATAGGCCAGCACCACCCCGATCAGAAAGCCCACCAGCGCCGTGATCGGCAGCGCCATGGCACCCATGCTGTACAGATGGCCAGAAAAATCGCGCCAGGGTCCCTGGCGGGGATGGCGAATCAGGTAGCCCAGATCCAGCACCAGCTGACCAATCAGCTCCACCAGATGCCGCATGTGATCCAGCGCCCGCAGCACGAGCAGGCCCAGCTGGTTGACACGGTCCATGAGCCCCATGGCTGGGCGCTGCGGCAAAGGCGCGCGCTGGAACCTGGCCACGCGCTCGATCATGGCGCGCTGCGCCTCGGTAGTACGTACACGCGCTGGCCACTGGTGCTGCCAGTGCTGCCACAGCAGCTGTGCACCAATGTGGTCCAGCCACTGCAGAGATGCCAGATCCCAGCCCACATCCGGGGTGACCTGATGATCGCGCAGTGTCTGTGTCAGCGCCTTCCAGCTGGCGCGCTGCCCGAGCTCTGCCGCACCCCAGCGCCCTTGCAGCTGCACCCATGCCCCCTGTGCATCGGTGGTGGTGTGCAGTCGCGGTGAGGTGTCGTCGTTCATAGCGGTACGTAAAGCCCTGGAGCCGCAAGCTTACAAGCATTCACACAATTCCTCACCATGCAAGCTGACAGATCCGTCCAATGTCCATGTCCTCCTACACGACCTCATAGTTTCCCTATCGACACATTGCGCCTTCTTCCCACAATGCGAGAGGAGCGTCTTGCATCAGGGCGTCAAGGATTTTCACCACTGCGATCAGGAGCATCATGAGCGAGACCACGTTTGACTACATTGTCATAGGAGGCGGTACAGCGGGCGCATTGCTGTGCAATCGGCTGACGGCAAACCGCAATGTGCGCGTGCTGCTCATCGAAGCTGGTCGCAAGGACGACTACCACTGGATCCACATTCCTGTGGGCTATCTGTACTGCATTGGCAATCCACGCACCGACTGGCTCTACCAGACCGAGGCTATAGACGGGCTCAATGGCCGCAGCCTGCGCTATCCACGTGGCAAGACGCTGGGTGGGTGCTCCAGCATCAACGGCATGATCTACATGCGCGGCCAGGCCCGCGACTATGACCACTGGGCCGAACTGACCGGTGATGACACCTGGCGCTGGGACAACGTACTGCCCGCCTTCAAGCGGCATGAAAGCCACTGGCGACTGGACGAAGGCCAGCCCCAGGACCCGGAATTTGCCGCGCTGCATGGAGCCAAGGGCGAGTGGCGCGTGGAAAAGCAGCGCCTGCGCTGGGACATTCTGGATGCCTTTGCCCAGGCGGCGCAGCAGGCAGGCATTCCCACTACGGATGACTTCAACGGTGGCAACAACGAAGGCGTCGGCTACTTTGAGGTCAACCAGAAAAACGGGCTGCGCTGGAATACGGCCAAGGCTTTTTTGCGCCCCAAGTGCTATGGCCGCCCCAATTTTGAGATGTGGACCATGGCCCATGCCAAGAGCCTGGCGCTGGAACGCCAGAGCGACGGCAGCCTGCGCTGCACCGGCGTACGGGTGTGGGATGGGACAGAAATCGTCCAACTGACTGCCACGCAGGAGGTACTGGTCTGCGCCGGAGCGATTAATTCCCCGCAACTGCTGCAGTTATCAGGCATTGGCCCTGCCCAACTGCTGCACGACAAAGGAATTCCACTGCAGATAGACCTGCCCGGCGTGGGCGCCAACTTGCAGGACCATCTGCAGATTCGCTCGGTCTACAAAGTCCAGGGCTGCCCCACACTCAACACCATGGCTTCCAGCAGCCTGGGCAAGCTGCGCATGGGCATGGAATATCTGCTGCGCCGCACCGGCCCGCTGAGCATGGCACCCTCACAGCTGGGTGCCTTCACGCGCAGCCGCCCGGACCTGCCACACCCCAATCTGCAATACCACGTGCAACCGCTGTCGCTGGATGCCTTTGGTGAGCCGCTGCACAGCTTCCCGGCGTTCACGGCCAGCGTCTGCAACCTCAACCCCACCAGCCGCGGCAGCGTCACCATCCAAAGCCCGAATTTTGAGGAAGCGCCAGCAATTGCCCCCAACTACCTGAGCACCCCCGAAGACCAGCAGGTGGCCATCGACAGCCTGCGCCTGACGCGACGCATCGTGAGCCAGCCTGCGCTGGCGCGCTACCAGCCCGAGGAATACAAGCCCGGTGCGCAGTACCAGAGCGATGAGGCGCTGCTGAAGCTGGCCGGAGACATTGCCACCACCATCTTCCACCCCGTGGGCACTACCAAGATGGGCCACGACCATGACCCCATGGCCGTGCTCGACAGCCGCCTGCGCGTACGCGGCGTACAGGGGCTGCGTGTGGTGGATGCCGGAGCCATGCCCACCATCACCAGCGGCAACACCAACAGCCCCACGCTGATGCTGGCAGAAAAAGCGGCCGAATGGATTCGCGCTGACTACCAGGCCAGCCAAGGCATCCATGCCACCACAGTCGTAGATACGGTGATTCCCGTCCAGGAAACAGCACAGGCCGAACCTGCATCGCTCACGGTGTAGAACGCACCAGCCTGGAGCCCTTTCGCCCTAGCGCAGGCCGCCGACATAGCGTGGAGGCTCATCTGCCTCCGGCACCGTACTGGCAGCACGCAGGCCTTCGCTCACGCGCTGTACCAGTGGAGGCGCCTTGGCGGCAGGTGCGGCCTGCAGCATGGCATCCAGCCTGCTGGCCAGCTCAGCCAGCGCAGGGTCATCGAGCTCCTGCGCTTTTTCATGCGCAAACCGCACCATGGCTTGCGCATAGACATCGTTGACCGCCATCCAGTCTGTATCGGTTACGCGGCCCGCCTTGCGGCGCAGCGCAACATGCAAATGGGCGGCTACGGCGACACGTTCACTGTTTGCCATCTTGCTCTCCTTGCTGGCTACCTGGTGCGCAGGCAGCCCGGTTAGCCCACAGACACCAGCGCACCAAGGCGCTCAATGCCCGACCTGCTCGCGGTGCTGACTGATGTCCAGACCCATCTGCTCGTCGTGCACATCCACACGCACGGCAATGATGCGGTCCGTCACCCACATCAGCACACAGGTGGCGGCGAAGCTGAACACGGCCACCACCACCACAGCCACAGCCTGCGCCAGCACATTGCCGTGCACGCCAGCAATCGTGTAACTGGTGAACACACCCGTCAGCAGCGCGCCCACCATGCCACCCAGACCGTGGACCCCGAACACATCCAGCGCATCATCTGCGCCCAGCCAGCGCTTGAAGCCCGTCGCGCCCCAGTAGCAGACCAGCCCGGCGATCAAGCCGATCACCGCGCCCGAGGCCATGCTCACATAGCCAGCCGCAGGCGTGACCGCCACCAGACCGGCCACCAGACCCGAGCACAGCCCCAGCAGGGAAATACGGCGGTGGAACAGCCACTCACCCAGCGCCCAGCCAATGCCGCCACTGGCAGCCGCCAGATGGGTGACTACCATGGCCAGAGCCGCACGACCGTCGGCCGCCAGGGCCGAGCCGCCGTTAAAGCCAAACCAGCCCACCCACAGCAGGCTGGAGCCCAGCATGGTCCAGCCCAGGTTGTAGGGCTGAAAGGGCTCACGCCCATAGCCGGTGCGCTTGCCCAGATAGCAGGCACAGGCCAGACCGGCCGCACCCGCATTCACGTGCACCACAGCGCCACCAGCGAAGTCCAGCGCCCCCATGCGTGCCAGCCAGCCGCCGGGCTCCCACACCCAGTGCGCCACAGGCACATAGACAAACAGGCTCCACAGCAGCATGAACAGCATCAGCGCACCAAAGCGCATGCGCTCGACCAGTGCACCCACGATCAGCGCTGCGGTGATGATGGCAAAGGTCATCTGGAAGATGGCGTAGGCCGCTTCAGGAATGTGCGGCGCAATCGGATTGATGGCGACTTGCTGCGTCAGCAGCTGGTAGTCCAGCCCGCCGAACCACAGCCGACCCAGCCCACCAATCCATGCCGAGCCCGGTGTAAAGGCCAGCGAATAGCCCACGGCAAACCACACCACACTGACCACACAGGCCGTCCCCAGTACTGCCGCCAGCGTATCCAGCACGTTCTTGCGTCGCACCATGCCGGCGTAGAACAGGGCCACTCCGGGCAGCGTCATCAGCAGCACCAAGGCGGCTGAGACCAGAACCCAGGCCGTATCAGCGCCGCTGATCTCGGCAAAGCCCACCATGCCCTGTGCCTGCGCACTCCACGGAGCTGTCAGCCCCAGTGCTGCCGCACACCACGTTCTCCCTCCACGTCGCTTGTCCTGCTTGCTCATGTTGGCCCCTCATGGCTTGTCTAATTGGCTCTTATGGCCAGCGGACAAGCACAAGCCGTGCCTGCACAGTTTTCAGACTGTCAGTCGATCTGCATCAAGCTTGCGGGAAATCCCCGATGCACCATGCTCGGGCAAGTCTTACAGTCCATTCACTCTAGCGCGCACCAAGGTGCAGCAGCAAGGAGGAGCCCGAGGAGACAACTCGACACACAACAAGACCAATATTTATCAAGCATCCATGCATGAGATGCCTTCGCAAAGCGCCGGAACTCCCGGCGCTTTTTGTTTATGCGGCAGCGCCTTTTTGCACAGCGGCATCCCCCACAATGCAGCTCCATGGAATGGATATTTGTTTCCCTGGCTTCGGCCCTCGCGGGGTTTGTGGACGCCATCGTCGGCGGTGGCGGCCTGATCCTGGTGCCTGCCATGTTTGCAGCCTTTCCGCAGGCAGCTCCGGCCACCCTGTTTGGCACCAACAAGAGCGCGGCCGTCTGGGGCACCGGCATGTCTGCCTGGCAGTACAGCCGCCGCATCTCCATCACCTGGGCCACCATCATTCCGGGCATTGCTGCCGCTGGCGTGGGTGCTTTTCTGGGGGCCTGGGCCGTCACGCTGATTGACCCCGGGTTCCTGCGCAAAGCCCTGCCCTTCATCCTGCTGGCCGTGCTGCTCTACACCCTGGCCAAAAAGGACATGGGCCGCGAGCACACCCCGCTGCACAGCCGCCGCACCACACAGCTGCTCACGGCCACCATTGGCCTGGTCATTGGTTTTTACGACGGCTTCTTTGGCCCGGGCACGGGCAGCTTTTTTGTGTTTCTGCTGGTGCGCCTGCTGGGGTATGACTTTCTGAATGCCTCCATCAACGCCAAGCTGATGAATGTCACCACCAACCTCGCAGCCATTGTGCTGTTTGCGCTCAAGGGTCATGTCTGGTGGCACTTTGCCGTGCCGCTGGCGGTGGCCAATGTGCTGGGCAGCGTGCTGGGCACCTGGATGGCGCTGCGCCACGGCGCAGGCTTTGTGCGTGTGATCTTCATCGTCGTGGTAAGCCTGTTGATCTGCAAGACTGGCTGGGACGCCTTCGCAAGCTAGCACCCACTTATCAGCAATAAGCATGAGTGCACAAGGCTGCTTGCATAGCCTTCTGCAGCCGAGAGGGTGCACTTCTATAATGGAGGGCTGCTTTCGCCTCCTGCCGCTCTTTTTCGGTGCTTTGCTTCATCAGGAAATCAGCGGCGCAGCGCCTTGATCCATTGCGCGCTGTGGCCTTTACTTTTCTCCGAGCCGCGTGGTGCGTTCGGAAGGCTCCTCCTCTGGAGCCGGAGGCCAAGAATCCTGCGATTGCGTCCAGGAAACCCATCATGAAACGCATTTCCCTGATCGCTGCTGCCGCCGTGGCAGTGCTGGCTGCTACTGGTGCCCACGCCCGTAGCCTGGAAGACATCCAGAAGGACGGAACCATCCGCCTGGCCACCGAAGGTTATTACGCCCCCTTTGCCTACTTTGAAGGCAAGCAGCTGACCGGCTTTGAAGTCGATCTGGCTGAACTCATGGCCCAGAAGATGGGCCTGAAGTTCGAGTGGAAGACCATCTCGTTCGACGCCCTGCTCACCGGTCTGAAGCAGGACCGCTGGGACCTGGTGATCTCCTCGCACGGCATCACGCCCGAGCGTGAAAAGGCCGTCACCTTCACCCTGCCCCACTACTGCTCGGGCGCACAGGTGATTTCCACCGACCCTGCCATCAAGTCCGGCAAGGACCTGGCTGGCAAGACCGTGTCGGCCCAGACCGGCACCACCTACCTGGACTACGTGCAGAAGAACGTGCCCGGTGTGAAGCGCGTGGTGAACTTCCCCACCAACGAAGCCGCCATGAACGCCCTGATGACCAAGCGCTCCGACGCCTGGGTGACCGAGCGCTTCCTGGCCAAGGAAATGCTGCAAAAGAACCCCAAGATCAAGTTCAACCAGGGTGAGCTGCTGTTCGTGGAAAAGATTGCAGCCGCTGTCGCCAAGGACAACCAGCCGCTGGCCGACGCCTGGAACAAGGCATTTGCCGAGTCCCTGAAGGACGGCAGCTACGCCAAGATCTCGCAGAAGTGGTTCCAGGAAGACATCCGCTGCCCGGAATAACACGCATGGGTTGACGGGCTGCTGCTACGGCAGACAGCCCCTCCCGACGCCCTGACGAAGACCGCCAGGGCGTTTTCGCTTTTTACACCCCGGACTTTTTCCCTATGTTGACCGCTATCTGGCCCTCTACCTGGAGCCGTACCCAGCGCAGCAACGCCACCCTGGTCACAGCACTGCTGGTGATGATCGTCGTGGTCGCTGCGCTCGGCCAACTGCTGGCCCTGCTGCCTGAGCCCATTGGCGACCACGCTGCCGAATTTGCCGAAGGCGCACGCACCACCCTGTATCTGACGCTGATCAGCGGCGCCATCGGCCTGGTGCTGGGTGTGCTGGCCGCGCTGGCCCGCACCTCGGGCAATGCCCTGCTGCGCACCATCTCGGGCGCCTATATCTGGATCATCCGCGGCACGCCACTGCTGGTGCAGATCCTGTTCATGTACTTTGCACTGCCCGTGCTGGTTCCCGGCCTGAACCTGCCGGACTTTGCCGCTGCCGTGATTGCGCTGGCGCTGAACGTGGGCGCCTACAACGCCGAAGCCGTGCGCGCCGGTCTGAACGCCGTGCCCCGTGGCCAGGCCGAGGCAGCCCGTGCGCTGGGCCTGCCCAAGAGCCGCGTGTTTCTGGACGTGGTCTTTCCCCAGGCGTTCAAGATTTCCCTGCCCCCGCTGGTGAGCAACTTTGTGGCACTGCTCAAGGACTCGTCCCTCGCCTACGCCATTGGCGTGGTGGAGCTGACCAACGTGGGCAACCGCATCCAGTCCGCCACCTTCCAGCCGGTCGAAACCCTCATCACCGTGGGCGTGACCTATCTGGTGCTGACCACGCTGGTCACCCAGGTCACCGCTGCCGTGGAATACCGCTTTGATGTGGAAGGACGCCAGAAATGAGCACCGCCTCCAACATTCGCACACCCTACATCGTCTGCGACAAGGTCACCAAAAGCTTTGGCACACACCAGGTGCTCAAGGGCGTATCGACGAGCTTCAGCAAGGGCGAGGTGACGGTGATCATCGGCGCCTCCGGCTCGGGCAAGTCCACGCTGCTGCGTGCCATCAACCGCCTGGAGCCGCACGACGGCGGCACCATCACCATCGGTGGTGTGGCGGTGACGGATGACGAAGCCACGCTGCAAAAGCAGCGCTGCGAAGTCGGCATGGTGTTCCAGCAGTTCAACCTGTTCGGCCACATGACGGTGCTGGACAACGTGACGCTGGCGCCCCGCCGCATCCACAAGATGTCACGCGCACAGGCCAATGCCAAGGCCATGCAGCTGCTCGAGCGCGTGGGCATGCAGGCCCATGCGCACAAGTACCCCTGGCAGCTCTCCGGCGGCCAGCAGCAGCGCGTGGCGATTGCGCGTGCGCTGGCCATGGAACCCCAGGTCATGCTGTTTGACGAGCCCACCTCCGCGCTTGACCCCGAGATGGTGCAGGAAGTGCTGGAAGTCATGCGCGAACTGGCCAGGAGCGGCATGACCATGATTGTGGTCACGCACGAAATGGGCTTTGCCCGTGAAGTGGCCGACCGCGTGATGTTCTTTGACCAGGGCTGCATCGCCCACGAAGCACCGCCTGCCGATTTCTTTGCCAACCCTGCCAATGAGCGCATTGCAGCCTTCATCGGCCGCGTGGCGCACTAAGCAGTTATAAAAACAAGAGCGGCTAGCGCTTGATATTTCTAAGTTTCAGATAGTTTTCTATTTGAAATCATTGATTTATCAGCGCTAGCCGCTTTCTTTTTGCAAGCATATTCATGCGTACTCAACGACTGGGGCTGCTGGCCCTGCTGCTGGTGACTGCCGTCTGGGGCACGACTTTTCCTGCCATGAAGCAGCTGACCAGTGACCTGTCTGCGCTGCAGATCATCTGGCTGCGCTTTGGCATGGCCGCCCTCGTGCTGCTGCCGCTGTGGTGGGGCATGCGCCGTGCCGAATGGCGCTGGGGGCTGAGTCTGGGCGTGCTGAACTTTGTGGCCTTCTGGCTGCAGATCGAAGGTCTGCACCACACCACCAGCAACCGCAACGCCTTTGTAACGGGGCTGAACGTGCTCATCGTGCCCCTGATTGCCTGGCTGGTGCTGCACCGCAAGACCAGCTGGAACATCTGGGCCGCCTGCGCGCTGGCCGTGGCGGGCATGTGCCTGATGTTTTTTGAGGATGCGCCCTGGAACTGGGGCGACACGCTCACGCTGTGCAGCGCCGTGGTCTACGCCATCTACATCCTGTGCATGGAAGCTGCCGCCCTGCGCAACCAGAGCGCCCCGCTGCGCGCACCCCGCATGGCAGCGGCGCTGACCAGTTCCATGTTTGCCTGCACCACGCTGATGCTGCTGGTGCAGCCGCAAGGCATGCAGCAGCTGACCGTGCAGGCGCAGGCCATGGGTGCCCACCAGTGGGTGGCCATGGTGTATCTGGGGCTGGTCGCCAGCGCGCTGGTCGTGGTGCTGCAGGCCTGGGGCCAGCAGCGTGTGGACGCCATGCGCAGCGCCATCGTGTTTGGCCTGGAGCCCGTGTTCGCCGCCTTCACGGCCTGGTGGATGATTGATGAACGCATGGGCCCGGTGGCCATGCTGGGCGCAGCGCTGATTGTGCTGGCGCTGATCTGCAGCCAGTGGACGCCTGCCCACCGTGCAGATCCGCACTGAGCGCCACTGAGCCTCAGTCTTCCGCGACGTCTGCGCCCGCTTCCTCGTTCTCCACGGGCTCCTCGGGTGCATTCAGCGGTGCGGCGCTGGGCTGTGAGAGATCGCCTTCGCGCAGGGTTTCCAGCCTGCGCTCGGTCAGACCGGGCACATGTACGCGCTCGTACTTGGCCATGACAGCGGCCGCGCTGCGTGGCTGGCCGATGGGGCGGGTCGCCTGCCCCTTGCGCACGGCGGCCAGGTCTTCTTCGCTGGGGTAGTGGCCCAGCAGCCAGTAGTCAAACACACGGCGCGCAATAGGCGCAGCAGCAGCGGCACCAAAACCGGCGTTCTCCACAATCACGGCCAGCGCAATCTGCGGATTTTCAGCCGGCGCGTAGGCAATGTAGAGCGAGTGGTCGCGCTGGTGCTCGGCCAGCTTGGCGGCGTCGTACTTTTCCTTCTGGCCCACGGTCACAGCCTGGGCCGTTCCGGTCTTGCCGCCTGAGGTGTAAGGCGCCCCGGCAAACACGTGGCGCGATGTGCCTTCCACCGTCACCGCATGCACGGCACTGCGCACGGCTTCCACGTGCTCGGGCTTGTAGCCCATGTGCTCGCCTTCGTCCTTGTACAGCGGCTGGTAGTCCTGCGTCACGGCATTGACCACGCCCATGCCCAGATGCGGACGGTGCTTGACGCCATGATTCGCCAGCATGGCCGTGGCCGAAGCCAGCTGCAGCATGGTGAAGTGGTTGTAGCCCTGTCCAATGCCCAGCGAGATGGTCTCACCCGCATACCACTTCTTCTGCTCGGGGCGCTTGTAGGTATTGCGCTTCCACTCGGTGCTTGGCAGCACGCCCTTGGCCTCGCCATGCAGGTCAATGCCCGTCTGGCGGCCAAAGCCCATGGGCGAGAGCCACTCGTGAATCATGTCCACGCCCATGTCGTTGGCCAGCATGTAGTAGTACACATTGGACGACTTGATGATGGAGCGGCGCAGATTGGTCGGCCCATTGGGGTGGCCGGAGCGGAAGGTGTGGCCGCCAAAGGTCCAGCTGCCGTTGTCCTGAATGGTGGTGTCCACACGGCGCTTGCCAGACTCCAACCCCGCCAGCCCCATGAAGGGCTTGTAGGTCGAGCCCGGCGGATAGGTACCGCGCAGCGCACGGTTGAGCAGTGGACGGTCGATGGAATTGTTCAGCATGTCCCAGCTTTCCTGGTCAATGCCATCCACAAACAGGTTCAGGTCGTAGGTGGGCTTGCTGACCATGGCCAGCACTTCGCCATTGCGCGGGTCAATCGCCACCAGCGCGCCACGGCGGTTGCCAAACAGGTCTTCGACCAGCTTTTGCAGGCCTACGTCCAGACTCAGCACCACGGAGTCCCCGGGCGTGGCGGGGCGGCTGTTCAGGCGCCGCACGGCAAAGCCACCGGCCGTGGTCTCCAGCTGCTCCCAGCCCGTCAGGCCGTGCAGCTGTTTTTCATAGCTCTGTTCGATGCCCAGCTTGCCGATGACTTCGGTACCACGGTAGTTGGCGTAGTCCTCGCTGTCCTCGATTGCTTCCTGCTCTTTCTGGTTGATGCGGCCGATATAGCCCACCACATGGCCCGCCACATCTTCGAGCGGGTAGTTGCGGAAAAAGCGGGCCTTGATGTCTACGCCCGGAAAGCGCCAGCGCTGCGCCGCAAAGCGCGCCACCTCTTCGTCAGTGAGGCGCGTGCGGATGGGAATGGACTCAAAGCGCTTGGAATCTTCCATCAGGCGCTTGAACTTGCGCCGGTCGCGCGCCGAGATTTCCACCACCTCGCTCAAAGCGTTGATGGTGTCTTCCAGGTTTTTCACCTTGGAGCGTGTGATCTCCAGCGTATAGGCCGAGTAGTTGCTGGCCAGCACAATGCCGTTGCGGTCCAGAATTTGCCCGCGGTTGGGCACGATGGGCACCACCGCCGTGCGGTTGCTCTCAGCCCGCTCAGCAAAGGCGTCGTGGCGCACCACCTGCAGCACAAACAGGCGGAACACCAGCAGACCGAACAGCAGCAGCACCACCACCGCCACCACCAGCAGGCGCAGGCGAAAGCGGGAGAGCTCATGTTCGCTGTCGCGGACCTCAAAGCTGTTCATGGCAACGGCCTCTCATGCGTGGCTTCACAGCGGACGGTCACTGTCAGAGTCCGGCGCGCGGCGCTGCGGTGCGAGCAGCAGCACGCTCAGAAACGGCCAGAGCACCATCTCGAACACCGGGGCCAGGGCAATCGACAGCCCCGGAAAAATTCCCCCTGCCAGCATGCGAATGGCCATCCGCAGCACAGCCGCCAGCGCAAACAGCGGCAGCATCTGCAGAGCCTGGGTAAACAGGGAGAACCACATCATGCGCCGGCTCAGGCGCTGCGCTGCATAAATGATCAGAACATAAGTGAGCGCATGCTGACCGAGCAGAGAGGTCTGCTGCACATCCACGGCCATGCCCAGCAAAAAGCCCACGCTCATGGGCATGCGGTTGGGGTGGTGCAGCGCCCAGAAAGCCAGCACCAGCATCAGCAGGTCAGGCATCCAGACATAGCCGCTCCAGGGCAGCAGGCTCAGCACAAAGGCCACCGCCACACTGAATGCGATGAATGTGGGGTTCACTGGCAGCAGCAGCTGCTGGCCACGCGGCATGATCATGGCTTGCCTCCTGCTGGCTGCACCGCAGCGGGCACGGCGCGGCGCTGTGCCGACTTGTCTTCACGCTGGGCCTGTGCGGCTGCCTGTGGCTCGGCCGCCAGCTCATGGGCATCAGCCACATGCTCGGCCTTCAGGGCATTGAGCGGGGTCAGCACCACCACATGGCGTGCACCATCCAGGCGCGCCATGGGCTCGCAGTACACACGCATGAAGGAAGACTGCAGGCGGCGCTCGACTTCCACCACGCGGGCCACGGGCAAGCCCGCCATGTAGACGCCGTCTACGCCGCTGGTCACCAGCTCGTCACCCACATCAATGTCTGCATCATTGGGTACAAAGCGCAGCTCCATGCCATCGCTGCGCAGGTTGGAGGCATCCCCAAAGGCCACGGCACGCTGGCCAGTGCGCAGCACCATGACGGGAATGGCCTGTTCACGGTCGGACAGCAGCGTGACCTCACTGGAAAACGGCTGCACGCGCGTGACCTGGCCCAGTACCCCCAGGTCGTCCACCACCGGGCTGCCCGGCTCAATGCCTGCGACCTGCCCCTTGTCCAGCACCACGCGGCGCGTGTAACTGTCCGGGGATTCATACATCACTTCGGCTGCCACCGAATCCACCACCAGTCGGGGGCGCAGCTCCAGCAGGTCACGCAGCTGCTGGTTCTCGGCCAGCAGTTTTTCGGCGTCATAGGCCTTGAGCGACATGGCCGCCATCAGCCGGCGCGCTTCGGCGGCTTCTTCCTGGGCCTGGCTCAGGTCCTGAAAATAATTCTTGGCTCCATCAAGCCACTCTACGGGCTGCATCACCGCCCACTGGATGGGGAACAGCACGGCAGAGACCGCCTGGCGCACGGGCTCCGTGAGCTTGAAGCGCACGTCAGCCAGCATCAGCACCACGGCCAGGGCGCTGAACAGCAGGGCGCGCGTTCCAGCGGCCACACTGTGCTTGAAAGAAGAGGGAGCGTCCCGTTCCAGCGTTCGCAGGCTCATGCTTGCTGCCTTGGCATGTGCGACCCAGCACCACCGTCCAGGCAGTACGGCACAGGGGAAAGGTGTGCGTTCTCTGAGAACATGGGGAGCAATTTCATCAAAAAACCTGCGGCCCAGCATCATGCTGCAGGCCGCAGGTCAGGGGGCAGACAGCGATCAGTCGCTGGTAAAGATGCTGCCCTGGCGGTCCAGGCTGTCCAGCGCCATGCCGCAGCCACGCACCACGCAGGTCAAAGGCTCTTCAGCCACCAGCACGGGCAGGCCGGTTTCTTCGGCCAGCAGACGGTCCAGGTCACGCAGCAGCGCGCCACCACCGGTCAGCATCATGCCGCGCTCGGCAATGTCGGCACCCAGCTCGGGAGGCGTCTGCTCCAGCGCGTTCTTCACAGCAGAGACGATCTGGTTCAGCGGCTCGGTCAGCGCTTCCAGCACTTCGTTCGAAGAGATGGTGAAGCTGCGTGGCACGCCTTCGGACAGGTTGCGTCCCTTGACCTCGATTTCCTTGACTTCGGAGCCGGGGAAGGCAGAGCCAATTTCCTTCTTGATCATTTCGGCCGTGGGCTCACCGATCAGCATGCCGTAGTTGCGGCGGATGTAGCTGATGATGGCTTCGTCGAACTTGTCACCGCCCACGCGCACGGAGCCCTTGTAGACCATGCCGCCCAGCGAGATCACGCCCACTTCGGTCGTGCCGCCGCCGATGTCCACCACCATGGAGCCGGAGGCTTCCGACACGGGCAGACCAGCGCCGATACCGGCAGCCATGGGTTCCTCAATCAGGTACACCGCAGTCGCACCGGCGGCTTCGGCTGCGTCCTTGATGGCGCGGCGTTCCACCTGGGTCGAGCCGCAGGGCACGCAGATGATGATGCGGGGGCTGGGCGTCATCACATTGCGGGGGTGCACCATCTTGATGAACTGCTTGATCATCTGCTCGGTGATCACAAAGTCCGCAATCACGCCGTCCTTCATGGGGCGGATGGCTTCAATATTGCCGGGCACCTTGCCCAGCATGGCCTTGGCTTCACGGCCTACGGCCTGAATGACCTTCTTGCCGTGGGGGCCGCCCTCGTGGCGAATGGCAA
>JAEZZU010000180.1 GCA_023418355.1 Pseudomonadota bacterium
TTGCCCAGGGCTTTTACATCAATACTTTTCATATTATTGCTCATAACGCAGATCCTCCCTGCGTTATTTGCTCTTTTTTCTCTAGCAAACTAACCAGCTGCGCTGGCACTGCGCCAATCGACCCTGCACCCATGCACAGCACCACATCACCGGGCTGCGCATTGTCTGCAATCATCTGCGGCAAATCTTCAATTTTCTCAACAAAAATGGGCTCTACACGGCCTGCTACACGCACGGCACGTGCCAGAGCCCGACCGTCAGCCGCGACCACAGGCTCTTCACCGGCGGCATAGACTTCGCCCAGCAGCACGGCATCGGCCTGCCCCAGCACCTTCACAAAGTCTTCAAAGCAGTCACGGGTACGGGTATAGCGGTGGGGCTGGAATGCCAGCACCAGACGGCGACCCGGGAAGGCGCCACGCGCTGCAGCCAGCGTCGCAGCCATCTCCACAGGGTGGTGCCCATAGTCGTCAATGACCGCAAAGCTGCCGCCCTGCTTGCAGGGTAGATCACCGTAGCGCTGGAAACGGCGACCCACACCCTTGAAGCCTTCGAGCGCACGCAGCAAGGCGTCGTCAGGAATCTCCAGCTCCATGGCCACAGCCACGGCTGCCAGCGCGTTGAGCACGTTGTGCTCACCCGCCAGGCTCAGTGTGACTTCCAGCTCAGGATAGGTGTGGCCGTTCTGGCGCAGCACGGTAAAGCGCATCTGACCATGCTCGGCACGCACGTTGATGGCGCGTACCTGCACGTCTTCCGCAAAGCCGTAGGTGGTCACAGGGCGTGCCAGCTGCGGCAGGATGTCACGCACCGCTGGGCTTTCCGCGCAGACGATGGCACGGCCATAGAAAGGCATGCGGTGCAGGAAGTCCACAAAGGCCTGCTTGAGCTTGCCAAAGTCATGGCCGTAGGTTTCCATGTGGTCGGCATCGATGTTCGTGACCACCGCCATGATAGGCAGCAGGTTCAGGAAGGATGCATCGGACTCATCGGCCTCAACCACGATGTAGTCGCCATGCCCCAGCTTGGCATTGGCACCGGCGCTGTTGAGCTTGCCGCCAATCACAAAGGTGGGGTCCAGACCGCCTTCAGCCAGTACGCTGGTCACCAAGCTGGTGGTCGTGGTCTTGCCGTGGGCACCAGCAATGGCAATGCCTTGCTTGAAGCGCATCAGCTCGGCCAGCATCAGGGCACGTGGCACCACAGGAATCTTGCGCGCGCGCGCTTCGATCACTTCAGGGTTGTCGGCTTTAACGGCGGTGGAAGTCACCACCACATCCGCGCCCTGTACATGGGCTGCCTCATGGCCCACAAAGGTCTTGATCCCCAGTGATTGCAAACGCTGCAGCGTGGCACTGTGCGCCAGGTCAGAGCCAGAGACGCAATAGCCGAGGTTGTGCAAAACCTCCGCAATACCACTCATTCCCGAGCCACCGAGCCCCACAAAGTGGATGTTTTGAATGGCGTGTTTCATGCGGCGATCTCCTCGCACGCAGCAACCACTGCATGGGTTGCATCAATCTTCTGCATCGTTTTCGCTTTAAGGGCAGCATTCAAGAGTTCGGAACGCTGCATATTCTGTAGCATTTCAGCCAATTTTTGTGCATTCAATGCATGTTGTTGTATTAACCACCCACCGCCAGCATCGACCAGGAACCTGGCGTTGTGTGTCTGGTGGTCATCCACGGCGTGAGGGAAAGGCACGTAGATGGCAGCCGCTCCCACGGCAGCAATTTCCGTGACCGTACTGGCCCCGGCGCGGCAGATCACCAGATCAGCATCCGCAAAGGCCTGGGCCATGTTGTCGATAAAGGGCACCAGCTCGGCCTGTACCCCGGCAGCCTCGTAGTTGGCACGCAGCGCATCGATCTGCTTGGCACCGCTCTGGTGCACCACTTCGGGACGCACTTCGGCTGGAATCAAGGCCAGCGCCTGCGGCACGATGTCGTTGAGCGCCTTGGCACCGAGGCTGCCGCCTACGACCAGCACTTTGAGCGGGCCGCTGCGCCCGGCAAAACGCTGTGCGGGATCCGGCTGGCGCAGGAAGTCTTCACGCAGCGGATTACCCACCCAGGTGGATTTTTTCAGCGCATGGGGAAAGGCAGTAAACACGCGGTCCGCGATGCCTGCCAGCACCTTGTTGGCTGCACCAGCCACGGAGTTCTGCTCATGCAGCACCAGCTTCTTGCCAGCCAGCACACCCATCATGCCGCCGGGGAAGGTGATGTAACCGCCAAAGCCCACCAGCACATCGGGCTTGACCCGGCGCACCACGACCAGCGACTGCCAGAACGCCTTGAGCAGGCGCAGTGGCAGCAAGGCCAGCGTCGCCAGGCCTTTGCCACGCACGCCGCCGAAATCAATGGTTTCCAGCGCAAAGCCATAGGTAGGCACCAGACGTGCCTCCATGCTGCCCGGCGCGCCCAGCCAGTGCACGCGCCAGCCCTGCTCACGCAATGCTTGGGCCACGGCCAGCCCCGGGAAGATATGACCTCCCGTTCCGCCAGCCATGATCAAAGCGACTTTTTCTTTCATATCCTTCTCATCCTCGGGCTGAGGAGCTTGTTTTCGTAGTCAATCCGCAGCACCACGGCTACGGCGACCAAATTCAGCAAAATGGCCGAGCCGCCGAAACTCATCAGTGGCAGCGTCAGGCCCTTGGTAGGCAAGGCGCCCAGGTTCACACCCATGTTGATAAAGGCCTGAAAGCCGAACCACAGCGCCACACCCTGCGCAACCAGACCAGAGAACACGCGGTCCAGCGCAATGGCTTCACGGCCAATTTCGGTAATGCGGCGTGTCAGCCACACAAAGGCAATGATCAGCGTGAGAATGCCGACAAAGCCAAACTCTTCACCGATCACGGACAGCAAAAAGTCCGTGTGTGCCTCAGGCAGCCAGTGCAGCTTTTCCACACTGCGACCCAGCCCCACGCCAAACATCTCGCCACGGCCAATCGCAATCAGCGCATGTGAGAGCTGGTAGCCCTTGCCCAGTGCATGGTCCGCAGCAAAGGGGTCGAGGTAGGCAAAAATGCGCTCTCGCCGCCAGGGCGAGAAGGCAATCATGGTGACGAAAGCCGCCACCACCAGTGCCGCCATCAGGAAGAACATGCGTGCGTTCACGCCGCCGAGGAACAGAATGCCCATGGAGATCACCACGATCACGATGAAGGCACCCATGTCAGGCTCCGCCAGCAGCAGCACGCCAACCATCACCACGGCCACCGCCATGGGCCACACGGCGCGGAAGAACCGCTCCTTCACATCCATGCGGCGCACCATGTAGTTGGCGGCATAGATGAGCACGGCAAACTTGGCCAGCTCTGACGGCTGAAAGTTCATCACCCCCAGCGGCAGCCAGCGACGCGCACCGTTGACGACCAGACCAATGCCCGGCACCAGCACCATGACCAGCAGGCACAGGGCCGCCAGAAACATGGGCACCGCCAGCCGCTCCCAGGTTTTCATGGACACCTGAAACGCCAGCAGTGCGCCCACAAAGCCCACGCCGAGCGCCATCGCATGGCGCAGCAGGAAGTGGTACTGCTCGATCTTGCCGAAGCGCGGGTTGTCGGGCATGGCAATCGAGGCCGAGTACACCATGACCAGCCCCCAGGACAGCAGGGCGATGACCACCCAGATCAGCGCCTGATCGAGCCCCAGCGCCGCGGGCGGCAAGGCGCGCGTCTGGCGATACTCGGTTCCGCTCACGCGCACAGGCAGTACGTCCACGGGCTTGTCCTCAGCCCCTTTCAGCCAGTGCGAAAAACGTGCGCGCAGGGCGGACCAGTCCTTCATAGGGGATAGCCCTCCAGCATCTGACCGGCCTCATCCGCCAGATCTCTGACCGCGTCAATGAATGCCTGTGCACGGTGCGCATAGTCACGGTACATGTCCATGCTGGCGCAGGCGGGGCTCATCAGCACAGCGTCTCCGGCCTTGGCATGCTGGCTGGCCAGCTGCACGGCTTCGGCCATGTCCTGCGCATCCTGCAGTGGCACGCCTGTGCCCTGCAGCGCCTGGCGAATCAGAGGCGCATCGCGGCCAATCAGCGCCACGGCGCGCACATAGCGCTCCACAGGTGCGGCCAGCGGAGCAAAGTCCTGGCCCTTGCCGAGGCCGCCAAGGATCAGCACCATGCGGCGATCAGCGCCCAGACCTGTGAGCGCCGCCACTGTCGCACCGACGTTCGTGCCCTTGCTGTCGTCGAAATATTCCACGCCATTGACCATGCCGATGGGCTCGACACGGTGCGGCTCACCACGGTATTCACGCAGACCGTAGAGCATGGGGGCCAGTGCCGCACCGGCTGCCTGCGCCAGGGCCAGTGCAGCCATGGCGTTGGTGGCGTTGTGGCGACCGCGAATGCGCAGGGCATCCGCAGGCAGCAGACGCTGGATGTGCAGCTCGTCCTCGGGGTCGCGTGCACGGCGGCCCGCGTTGTCCGCATCCATGGCACGCACCAGCCAGGGCATGCCAGCGACCATTTCAATGCCAAAGTCGCCGGGGCGGCGTGGCATGTCATAGCCAAAGGTGACGTGGGCGCGCAGCTGCGGTTTTTGCAGCTTGACCTTGACAGGTGCAGGCAGCATGTCCATGACGATGCTGTCCTCACGGTTGAGCACCATCAGCGCCGTTTCCCCGAAGATGCGCGCCTTAGCTGCCGCATACGCCTGCATGCTGCCATGCCAGTCCAGGTGGTCCTGCGTGACGTTGAGCACCACGGCGGCCGTGGGCTCAAAGCCCTGCACCCCATCGAGCTGAAAGCTCGACAGCTCCAGCACCCAGGCCTGAGGCAGATCTTGGGCATCAATGCGTGCGCTCAGGGTATCGAGCAGCGTGGGGCCGATATTGCCTGCCACGCCCACGCTGATGCCGGCATGCTCGAGCAGCTTGCCGGTCAGCGAAGTGACTGTGGTCTTGCCGTTCGTACCTGTCACCGCCAGCACCTTGGGCGCATAGCCATGGGCCTGCTGCAAACCTTGCAGTGCAGCGGCAAACAGGTCCAGCTCACCGCCTACGGGCAGACCGATGGCGCGTGCCGCGTTCACCACCGGAGCGATGGACTCAGGCGTGAGACCGGGCGAGCGGTAGACCCCTGTCAGGTTCTGGCCATCAACCAGCGCAGCCGTCAGTGCACCGCCCACAAAACGCACGCTGGGCAGCTCTTGCTGCAGCTGGGGCAGTTGCGGTGGCGCTTCGCGCGTATCGGCCACGGTCACCTGTGCACCGGCACGCACGCACCAGCGGGCCATGGCCATGCCGGAAGCGCCCAGCCCCAGAATCAGCACACGCTGTCCCTGCAGATGCTGGGCCTGGCCCTGTGGCCATTGCGCAGGCACGGGAGGCAGTTCAACCACCTCGACAGACGCCTGCTGTTCAGGCTGCGTGACTTCGTTGTCCGCAGCGTCCGACACCCCGGGGTCCGCGAAAATCTGGGCCACAAAGGCAGCGGCGTCTTTGGCCGCCGTCAGCGTATCCAGCGATGGGATGACCTGCTCGCCGGCCCATGCTGCTTTTGTTTCTGTAGCTTCTTGCGCTTGATCTTCAATGCTTTCAGATACTTTTTCATCTGAAACATTGATATTTTCAGCGCTAACAGCTATCACTTCTGTAGTGTCTGCCACAGGCGCCACTTCAGGCTCGGTGCCAGAAGGCTGCTGTTGATGGATGAAGTCTGGGTCGTGCATGGCTTACCTCAGCTTCAGGGTAGACAGACCAATCAGGCACAGCAACATGGTGATGATCCAGAAGCGGATCACGACCTGCGTTTCCTTCCAGCCACTCTTTTCAAAATGGTGGTGCAGCGGCGCCATCTTCAGCAGGCGCCGGCCTTCGCCATAGCGCTTCTTGGTGTACTTGAACCACACCACCTGCAGCATCACGGACACGGCTTCGGCCACGAAGATGCCGCCCATGATGGCCAGCACAATTTCCTGGCGCACGATCACGGCAATCGTGCCCAGCGCGCCGCCCAAGGCCAGCGCGCCCACGTCGCCCATGAAGATCTGCGCGGGGTGGGCGTTGAACCACAGGAAGGCCAGACCGGCTCCGGCCATGGCACCGCAGAAGATCATCAGCTCGCCCGTACCGGGAATGCTGGGGAAGTGCAGGTACTTGGCGTACTGCGCGTTGCCCGTCACATAGGCAAAAATGCCCAGGGCCGTGCCGACCATGATCACAGGCATGATGGCCAGACCATCAAGACCGTCCGTGAGGTTCACCGCATTGCTGGCCCCCACAATGACCAGATAGGTCAGGATCACAAAGCCCAGCACACCCAGCGGATAGCTGATTTCCTTGAAGAAAGGCACCATCAGACCCGCCTGAGGGGGCAGATCCATGGAAAAGCCCGACTGCACCCAGGTCACGAACAGCTCAAAGGCTCGGGCATTGGAGTTTTCGGAAATGCTGAACACCAGCGCCACCGAAGCGATCAAGCCAATCACCGACTGCCAGAAATACTTCTCGCGCGAACGCATGCCTTCGGGGTCTTTGTTGACAACCTTGCGCCAGTCATCGACCCAGCCGATGGCACCAAAGCCCAGCGTCACCAGCAGCACAATCCAGACAAAGCGGTTGCTCAGGTCAAACCACAGCAGCGTGGACACCGCAATCGCAAACAGAATCAGCACGCCGCCCATGGTGGGGGTGCCGTTCTTGACCAGGTGCGTCTGCATGGCATAGCCACGCACGGGCTGGCCCATCTTCAAGGCGGTCAGCATGCGAATGGCCTTGGGGCCAACCCACAGACCAATGGTCAGCGCGGTCAAAGCCGCAGCCACGGCACGGAACGTGATGTACTGCACCACGCGCAAAAAACTAAAGTCTGGCGACAGGGACTGCAACCATTCAGCCAAAATCAGCAGCATCCTGCCTCCTTACCGCAGGCGTTCTCCAAAGCCTGCACCACTTGTTCCATCTTCATGCTCCGGGAGCCCTTGACCAGCACGGCGCCGGCCTGCCCCACCCGCTGCTGCACGGCCGCCATCAGGGCCGCCATGTCCTCAAAATGCTCGGCCCCTGCGCCATAGGCATCCACGGCATGCTGCATCAGCGTGCCAATGGTCATCAGGTGTTCAATGCCGGCCTGCTTGGCGCTCGCCCCCACTTCTGCGTGGAAGGCCGGGCCTTGATCGCCCACCTCCCCCATGTCACCGAGCACCAGCATGCGCGGTGCAGGCAGTTCGGCCAGCACGGCAATCGCTGCCTGCACGGAATCAGGGTTGGCGTTGTAGGTGTCGTCCACCACATCAATGCGGCGACCAGCACAGCTCACTGAAGTTGAGCGTGAACGCCCTTTGACAGGTTCGAAGGCACTCAGGCCCGCAGCAATCGCCGCCAGCGGTACACCGGCAGCCAGGGCACAGGCCGTCGCGGCCAGCGCATTGCGCACGTTGTGGCGGCCTGCAATATGCAGCGCACAGTCAAAACTGCCCTGCGGCGTGCGGATCTGCACCTGCCAGGCGCTGTCCGCCCAGATGGCTGAGACAGCCTGCACATCGGCATCTGCGCCGCCAAAGCTCAGGCACTTGCGGCCCGCGGCCAGTTCACGCCACAGAGGGGTAAAAGCATCATCCGCCGGGAAAACAGCCACGCCATCCGCAGGCAAATGGGCAAACACGCTGGCGTTTTCACGCGCCACGGCTTCCACGGTGTGCATGAATTCCTGGTGCTCACGCTGCGCGTTGTTCACCAGTGCCACCGTAGGCTGGGCAATGCGTGCCAGATGCGTGATCTCGCCGGGGTGGTTCATGCCAAGCTCGACCACGCCAATGCGATGCTGCGCCGTCATGCGAAACAGCGTCAGCGGCACGCCAATGGCATTGTTGAAGTTGCCCTGTGTCGCCAGCGCGGCATCGCCTGCATGGGCACGCAGAATGCTTGCGATCATCTGCGTGACCGTGGTCTTGCCGTTGCTGCCGGTCACGGCAATCAAAGGAAAATCAAACTGGCCGCGCCAGCCAGCCGCCAGCGCGCCCAGCGCCACCGTGGTGTCCGGCACCTCAATGCCAGCCAGCCCGAGTTGCTCCAAACCGCCATGCGCAATCGCAGCGGCAGCCAGCCCCTGGCTTTTCACCTGGGGCAAAAAGTCGTTCGCATCCATGCGCTCGCCTTTGAGCGCAACAAACAGGTCTCCGGCCTGCAGCGTGCGGCTGTCGGTATGCACGCGCAGCAGCGCCGTGGCGGCATCACCCACCAGCCGCGCCTGCGGCTGGAAGGCGGCAATCCACGCCAGAGCCTGTTGCAAATTCATCATCACTTGCTACTTCCTTTGCGCAAAGCCAATGCTTCGCGCGCCTTGTCCATGTCGGAAAACGGGTGCTTCTCACCCATGATTTCCTGATAGTCCTCATGCCCCTTGCCCGCCAGCAGCACCACATCGCGGGCATCGGCCTGGGCGATGGCCTGCGTGATGGCCTGTGTGCGGTCCACCTGCACATGCACGCCTTGCAGCTGCATGCCGCGCACGATGTCCTGCACGATGGCATCCGGCACTTCACCACGGGGGTTGTCACTGGTCACCCAGACCACATCAGCCTGGCGCTGAGCGGCCTGCCCCATCAGAGGGCGCTTGGTCGCGTCGCGGTTGCCACCGCAGCCAAACACGCAGTGCAGCTTGCCGCCACGCGCCTTGGCCACAGGTTGCAGTCCTTTGAGGGCCTGCTCCAGTGCATCGGGCGTATGTGCGTAGTCCACGACCACCAGCGGCTGCTCAGCCTGGGCAATCTGCTGCATGCGGCCGGGCACAGGTTCCAGATCGGCACAGACCTTCACCGCATCGGCCAGGCTGATGCCCAGCGTGCGCAGCGTGGCCAGCACACCCAGCATGTTGCTGACGTTGTACTGCCCGATCAGACAGGTTTCCATGGTGAATACCTGCTCGCCTTCCTGCACTTCAAAGCGCAGGCCACGCAGACCATGGCGTACATCCCTGGCCTGCAGGCGGGCGGGAGCATCCACCGCCACGGTCCACAGATCCAGCTGGCCCTGTGCCTGCAAGTCGCGGGCCAGGGCAGCACCATGGGCATCATCGATATTGATGACGGCGGCTTTCAGACCCGGCCACGCAAACAGCTTGGCCTTGGCCTGCCAGTAGGCATCCATGCTGCCGTGGTAGTCCAGGTGGTCCTGGGTGAAATTGGTAAAGATGGCCGTGTGGATCTGTGTGCCATCCAGGCGGTGCTCCTCGATGCCGATCGAAGACGCCTCGATCGCACAGGCTGCCAGGCCCTGCGCCGCATAGTCGGCAAAGGCCTGCAGCAGGCAGACAGGGTCTGGCGTGGTCATGCCGGTGGTCTGTACCTCAGGGGGTACACCAATGCCCAGCGTACCCACCATGGCGCAGCCCTTGCGCGCGCCATGCTGGTACTGCGCCAGCGCGTGAGCCAGCCACCAGGCGGTGGATGTCTTGCCGTTCGTACCGGTCACAGCCAGCACTTGCAGCGGACCAGACGGCTGGCCATACCAGGCGTCGGCAATCAAGGCCGTACTGGCCTTCAAGCCCGCCATGCTGGCCACAGGCCCTTGCAGGTCAAAGGCTTCCAGACCCGCCTGCTCCACCAGACAGGCTGTGGCACCACGCTCCAGGGCCGCAGCCACATACTTGCGGCCATCGGTAACACCACCGGGCCATGCAATAAAACCGTCACCGGGCTGTACCTGACGACTGTCGGTACGCAAATGCCCGGTCACACGGGCACGCAGCCACGCCACCGCCTGCTGCAGATCTTGAAGTTGCTTGATTGCGCTGCTCACAGCGATTCCTCCACGGGGTTGGCCACAATTTGTGGTTGCACCGCCATGTCCGGCGCGACACCCAACACCCGCAAGCTGTGTTGCACGACGGTACTGAACACGGGGGCAGCCACCGTTCCGCCGTAATACGTGCCGTTGCTGGGTTCGTCAACCATGACCGCCACAATCACGCGCGGATTCTCAATCGGCGCCATACCAGTAAACCAAGCGCGGTATTTTCCTGCGGCGTAGCTTTTGCCCACCTGCTTGCGTGCCGTACCCGACTTGCCACCGACGGAATAGCCCACAGTCTGCGCACGCTGACCTGTACCACCGGGGCCAGTCGCCAACGCCAGCATCTTGCGCACCTGCTCGGCCGTGCGCTCCGAAAACACGGGAACGCCCACGGGAGGTCTGTCGAGCTTGAGCATGGAGGCAGGAATGACCTTGCCGCCATTGGAAAACACTGTATAGGCCCGCACCATCTGCACCAGACTGGCCGAAAGGCCATAGCCATAGGACATGGTGGCCTGCTCTACAGGGCGCCAGGTCTTATAGGGACGCAGGCGGCCACTGGCAGCGCCGGGGAAGGAAATCTGCGGTTTCTGGCCAAAGCCCACGGCCGAGAAGGTCTCCCACATTTCCTGAGCCGTCAGCTGCTGGGAAATCTTGGTCGTACCCACGTTGGACGACTTCTGAATCACACCTTCCACCGTCAGCACGCCATAGTTGTGCGTGTCGGAAATGGTGGAGCCCGTCACATTGATGCGACCTGGCGTGGTGTCCACAATCGATGTCGGCTTGAACTTGCCGCTTTCCAGCGCAATACCAACGGTAATAGGCTTCATGGTCGAGCCGGGCTCGAACACGTCGGTAATCGCACGATTGCGCAGCTGCTCACCGGTCAGGCGCTTGCGGTTGGCGGGGTCAAAGCTCGGATAGTTCGCCAGCGCCAGCAACTCGCCGGTCTTGGCATCCATGACCACTACACTGCCGCCCACGGCCTTGTGTGCAATGACCTGCTCCTTGAGCTTCTGGTACGCAAAGAACTGGATCTTGCTGTCCACAGACAGCTGAATGTCACGGCCGTCGATCGGAGGAATTTCCTCGCCCACACCTTCGACCACACGGCCCAGGCGGTCCTTGATCACGCGGCGCGAACCCTTGCGACCCGCCAGATCGTTTTCAAAGGCCAGCTCCATGCCTTCCTGGCCTTTGTCTTCCACATTGGTAAAGCCCACGATGTGGGCTGCCGCTTCACCTTCGGGATACTGGCGCTTGTACTCACGGGACTGGTAGACACCTTTGATCCCCAGTTCCTTGATCTTCTGACCGACCTCCCAGTCCAGCTGGCGCTTGACCCAGACAAAGCTCTTGTCTTCCGACAGCTTTTTCTTGAGCTGCTCCAGCGGCATGTCCATCAGCTTGGCCAGCTGGGGCAGCTTGGCCAGATCTTCTGGTGTGTTCTTTTCCACATCTTCGGGAATGGCCCAGATGCTGGCGGCGGGCACGCTGGACGCGAGAATCAGGCCATTGCGGTCCAGAATGCGGCCACGGTTGGCAGGCAGCTCCAGCGTACGCGCAAAGCGCACCTCTCCCTGACGCAGGAAAAAGTCATTGTCAATCACCTGCACCCAGGCAGCACGGGCAGCCAGACCCGTAAAAGCCAGCACCAGGCAGGCCATCACAAACTTGCTGCGCCAGGAAGGTGTCTTGCTGGCCAGCAATGGGCTGGAGGTGTAGTTCAGGCCGCGCCTCACTGCGCACCTCCCTCTTGCTGCACATCGTGCACATAGTGCGTGATGGCAGGGGATGCACTCTGCATGCCCTGTGATGCAGCCATGGACTCAATCCGCGAAGGCGCGGACTGGGCGCGCAACTCCACCTGCAGTCGCTGATACTCTGTTTCCAGATTGCGTGCTTCATTCGTCGCCTGGTGCAATGCAGTAAACAGGCGGCGTGACTCATACTGCGTCTGTACCAGATACAGCGCGCTCAGCATGACGGCAAGCAACAACAGGAAGTTCAGGCGTAGCATGACCTCCCCCTTGCCGTGCATGACCAGACAAGCTTGCTCATACAGGCACCTCGGTACGTTCAGCCACGCGCATCACGGCACTGCGTGAGCGGGGATTGGCCTCCACCTCTGCCTTGCTGGGCTTGATCCGATCCAGCGCTTTCAGCAGCATGGGCTTGGGTGTGGCAAACGGGGCACGGCGGTCAAAGACCTCCTTGGAGTGCTCCGCAATGAACTGCTTGACGATACGGTCTTCCAGCGAGTGGAAGCTGATCACCGCCAGACGCCCGCCGGGCTTGAGCACACGCAGGCTGGCCTGCAGCGCCTCTTCCAGCTCCACCAGTTCGGCATTGATAAAAATGCGCAGCGCCTGAAAGGTTCGCGTGGCAGGGTTTTGCCCATCGCGGCTTTTCACAATCTTGCCGACCAGATTGGACAGTTCGGTCGTAGTCTGCAGCGGACCATGCGCTTCGCGGTGCGCCACGATGGCTTTGGCAATCGGGTAGGCCATGCGCTCTTCGCCATAGTCGCGAATCACATCGGTGATCTGCTGCACTTCGGCCTCAGCCAGCCATTCGGCTACGCTCAGGCCACGCGTGGTGTCCATGCGCATGTCCAGCGGACCTTCGAAGCGGAAGCTGAAGCCCCGGTCGGCCTGATCAATCTGCGGCGAGCTGACGCCCAGGTCCATCAGAATGCCATCGGCACTGGCCGCAGGCAGCTCGCTCATGTGACGGAAGCCCTCGTGGCGAATAGAAAAACGGGCGTCTTCAATACGCCCGGCTTCTGCAATGGCCAACGGGTCTTTATCGAACGCTATCAGGCGCCCCTGCGGGCTGAGCCTGGACAAAATCAGGCGCGAGTGACCACCCCGGCCAAACGTTCCATCCACGTA
>JAEZZU010000318.1 GCA_023418355.1 Pseudomonadota bacterium
GGGCGAAGGCATGAGCATATTGATGCTGTGCCCCAGCACTTCTTCCTTGGTATAGCCAAACAGGCGCTGTGCCATGGAGTTGTATTCCAGGATGTGCCCCCGCGCATCAATGCTGATGAAGCCTGCATCGGCAGCTTCCACCATGGCATGCAGACGCGCATCCCGCGCAGCAACGGCTTGCCAGTGGTTGCGGTAGCGCATGGCTGCATGTGCCAGCCCCAGTATGACGAATACGGAGCCCGCAATCGATGCTATGAACAATGAGAGCATGTGGCTGCCGTGCAGATCAGGCATGGCAGCAGGCTGTGGGGCACTCGCACTGGGCAGTGCAAGGCGCATGGCCAGCATGGAGATGTAGTGTGTACTGGCAATGGCGGCTGCCAGCAGGGAAGGGGGAACGGCTCGCCAGTAGTGCTTGATTTGGCCCTGAACGCGTTGTTCCACCCAGCGGTAGCTGGCAAAGCTCAGAATGCTCAGGCCGACACCCACGACGATAGCCAGCAGAAACTGCGGCAGATTCAGACGTATCAGGCCCTCCATATAGGCGGCACCAATGCCGCTGTAATGCATGACCGTGACGCCAAGGCCGAACAGCATGCCCCCCAGCACCGTGTGCCCCATCGATGTGTTCTGGCTCTGCAAGGTCCAGATGGCAATGCCCGCGGCCATCAGGCTTGGCAAGATGGATGCGGCAGTTTTCCAGACGCTGTAGCTCACATGCACGGGCAGCTGCATGGCAAGCATGCCGGTGAAATGCATGCACCAGACACCAAAGCCCAGCACGATGGCAGTGCACAGCCATGCAATGCGCTGGTGGCTGTGTGCGCTTGCATCCTGGTTGCTGCGCAGGATGTAAAAAGCAATATGGCAGCTGGCAAAAGCAATGAGCAAAGAAAGCAGCACCACGCCCATGCTGTGTTCAACATGGGACACGATATGTGAATTCGGTGAAGTGATGTGCTCAAACACGCTTAGATCAAGCATGTGAGCTCCTTGGCATCTCTGGCTGCGCTTTGCATGATGTGAAGTGTTGACAAGATCAAAAGTACCGGCAATTCGTATGCTGCATACGAGCGCTACAGAAATATTTTTTGTTACTTATCTTGTCTTGTCTGTAGGAATAGTCTTAGAAGATATCTTTTTATGACATTTTTGCGGCCTGCAGCCCGTTTCTGAAGTGCATCAGCATGGCCTGGCGGCAGGCTTCGGCATCACGGGCCAGCAGCTGCTGCATGAGGACTTCATGCTCCTGCAGACTGTCCTGAATGCGGCCCTGCTTGAACAGGGACTGGTGGCGGTTGAGCTTCATGACCTTGCGCAGGTCGGTCACTGTCTGTACCAGAAACCGGTTGTCACACAGCATCAGCAACTGCAGGTGAAACTGCTCGTTGAGCTGGAAAAAGCGGTTGGCATCGTCCACGGCAGCCAGCAGGGACTGGTGCAGGGCATGCAGCTGCTGCAGCTGCTCAGGCGTGGCGCAGCGTGCCACGGTGGCGGCAGCATCGCTTTCCAGCAAGGCCAGCAGGTGATAGACATCGCGCATGTCCTTCTCGGAAGTCTCCGTCACATAGGCACCGCGGCGGGGCTTCATGGTGACCAGACCTTCGGTGGCCAGCACTTTCAAGGCTTCGCGCAAAGGCGTGCGGCTGATGCCAAATGCCTCTGCCAGTTTCATTTCATCGATCCAGTCGCCGGACTTGAGCTCGCGCTGGTAAATGCGCTGGCGAATCAGTTCCGCAACTTCCAGGTACAGCGGTCTGGGGGCAAGCAGGGGGGTAGTTTCTGTCATGGGTCTCTCGGGGCTTCCCCTAGGGCGGCTTGTTGTGGTTATGTATTCATAATTATGAATCACAAGAGGTGCGGAAAAACTGGCGTTTTCCAGCACAAGACCACTACGGAGACAGTTCTAGCCATGGGCATCGACAGCAAACAGGGCCAGACAGCGGCCACTGCCACATCTGAATTTTCAATAGCCAGCCTCGCAGACTGGGAAAAAGCCGCCGCCAAGGCCGCGCCGCAGGGAGACATCAGCCAGCTCAACTGGACCACGCCAGATGGCATCACGGTCAAGCCGCTGTACACCGCCCAGGACACGCAGGACCTGCCTTATGCAGACACCTTGCCCGGGTTTGAGCCCTTCATCCGCGGCCCGCAGGCCACGATGTACGCGGGCCGCCCCTGGACCATCCGCCAGTACGCAGGTTTTTCCACGGCGGAAGAATCCAACGACTTCTACCGCAAGGCACTCGCCGCCGGGGCACAGGGTGTGTCCGTGGCGTTTGACTTGGCCACGCACCGTGGTTATGACTCTGACCACCCCCGTGTGACGGGTGACGTGGGCAAGGCCGGTGTGGCGATTGATTCGGTGGAGGACATGAAGATCCTGTTCAACGGCATTCCGCTGGACAAGGTCTCGGTCTCCATGACCATGAACGGGGCCGTGTTGCCGGTGCTGGCAGGCTATGTGGTCGCGGCGGAAGAGCAGGGCGTGTCGCAGGAGCAGCTGTCCGGAACCATTCAGAACGACATTCTGAAAGAGTTCATGGTGCGCAACACCTACATCTACCCGCCCCAGCCCTCGATGAAGATCATTGGCGACATCATCGAGTACACCAGCCGCCATATGCCCAAGTTCAACTCGATCTCGATCTCGGGCTACCACATGCAGGAAGCGGGGGCGAACCAGGCGCTGGAACTGGCCTTCACGCTGGCGGATGGCAAAGAATATGTGAAGACGGCGATTGCCAAAGGCATGGATGTGGACGACTTTGCCGGTCGCTTGTCCTTCTTCTGGGCCATTGGCATGAACTTCTACCTGGAGATTGCCAAGATGCGCGCCGCGCGCCTGCTGTGGTGCCGCATCATGAAAGGCTTTGGCGCGAAAAAGCCCAAGAGCCTGATGCTGCGCACGCACTGCCAGACCTCGGGCTGGAGCCTGACCGAGCAGGACCCATATAACAACATTGTGCGCACCACCATCGAGGCCATGGCCGCCGTGTTCGGTGGCACGCAAAGCCTGCACACCAACAGCTTTGACGAAGCCATTGCCCTGCCCACCGAGTTTTCAGCCCGTATTGCGCGCAACACCCAGCTCATCATTCAGGAAGAAACCCACATCACCAATGTGATCGACCCTTGGGCGGGCTCCTACATGATGGAAAAGCTCACCCAGGAAATGGCAGACAAGGCCTGGGCCATCATCGAAGAAGTCGAAGCCATGGGCGGCATGACGCAGGCCGTGGATTCCGGCTGGGCCAAGCTCAAGATCGAAGCCGCCGCCGCCGAGAAGCAGGCGCGCATTGACTCGGGCAAGGATGTGATCGTCGGCGTCAACAAGTACAAGCTGGCCAAGGAAGATCCCGTTGATATTCTGGAAGTGGACAACGTCAAGGTGCGCGAAAGCCAGATTGCACGCCTGAACGATTTGAAGCAAAAACGCGATCAAACGCAGGTGCAGCAAGCGCTGGATGCTCTCACAACCGCAGCACGCACGGGTGAAGGCAACCTGCTGGATCTGGCTATTGCGGCCATCCGCCTGCGCGCCACCGTGGGTGAAGTCTCTGACGCGCTCGAAAAAGTCTTTGGCCGCCACCGTGCGGATACGCAAAAGGTCTCTGGGGTGTACGCAGCCGCATATGACTCAGCCCAGGGCTGGGAGCAACTGAAGTCTGAAATCAACCAGGCTGCTGAGCAGCTGGGCCGCCGCCCCCGCGTGATGATCGCCAAACTGGGGCAGGACGGTCACGACCGGGGCGCCAAGGTGGTGGCCACCGCTTTTGCCGACTTGGGCTTTGATGTGGACATGGGACCGCTGTTCCAGACGCCCGAAGAATGCGCGCGCCAGGCCATCGAAAACGATGTGCATGCCGTGGGCGTATCCACCTTGGCCGCAGGCCACAAGACGCTGGTGCCCGCCATCATTGAAGAACTGAAGAAGCAGGGCGCGGACGACATCATTGTCTTTGTCGGCGGCGTGGTGCCTGCGCAGGACTATGACTTCCTGTACCAGGCCGGCGTCAAGGGCGTGTACGGCCCCGGCACGCCCATCCCTGCCAGCGCCAAAGACGTGCTGGAAAACATCAAGAAAGCGGCTGGCCTGTAATTGGGGAGCAGGTTTTGACGCCTCAACAAATTCAGGAAGGCATTCTGCGCGGCAACCCCGCCGTGCAGCGCCGCGCCATGGCCAAGGCCATCACCCTGCTGGAATCCACGCGCAGCGACCACCGCGCACAGGCCGATGCACTGCTCACCGCCTTGCTGCCCCACACGGGCAAGGCCCTGCGGCTGGGCATCAGCGGTGTGCCGGGCGTGGGCAAGTCCACCTTCATTGAAGCGCTGGGCATGTACCTGACCGCGCAGGGCCACCGCGTGGCCGTGCTAGCGATTGACCCGTCATCCACCGTATCCGGCGGCTCTATCCTGGGTGACAAGACCCGCATGGAGCAGCTGTCCGTCCACCCCAACGCCTATATCCGCCCCAGTCCTTCCAGCGGCACGCTGGGCGGCGTGGCCGAGAAGACGCGCGAATCCATGCTGGTCTGCGAAGCCGCAGGCTATGACGTGGTGATTGTTGAAACCGTGGGGGTCGGGCAGAGCGAAGTGGCCGTGCATGGCATGACCGACATGTACTGCGTGCTGCAGCTGCCCAATGCGGGTGACGACCTGCAGGCCATCAAGAAGGGCGTGATGGAGCGTGCGGACCTTGTTGTCATCAACAAGGCCGATCTGGACCCGGTCGCCGCCACCCGGGCCGAGGCGCAGATTACCTCCAGCCTGCGCCTGCTGGGCATGCAGGGCAATCCAGAGCATGCACGGCATGACGACAGCGTCTGGCAGCCCCAGGTGCTGCAGCTCAGCGCCCTGAAAGGGCAGGGCATTGACGCATTCTGGCGCCATGTGCAGCAGTACCAGCAGCTGCAGACCGCCAATGGCAGGCTGGCAGCGCGGCGCGAACAGCAGTCACTGGACTGGATGTGGGAGCGGATTGAAGCTGGGCTGCGGCACGCCTTCCGCCAGCACCCGGCCGTGCAGGCCATGCTGGCACAGACACAGGCCGATGTGGTCAGCGGCAGATTGCCTGCGAGCACGGCAGCCAGAAATCTCCTGGCGGTCTATGCACGGCAAATCCCGGAATCTGGAAATGGCGCATCTGGATGATGTCGAAGTGCTATCAATCGACATTACATGTAATTGACAAACTTCACAAAAAGAGGATCTGAGGACGACATATGGAACAAGACAACATCCTGGCCCAGCTCGAAGCCAAAAGACAACAGGCCCGCCTGGGCGGCGGGCAAAAACGTATCGACGCGCAACACAAGAAGGGCAAGCTCACCGCCCGTGAGCGTATCGAGCTGCTGCTGGACGATGGCACGTTTGAAGAGTGGGACATGTTCGTCGAGCACCGCTGCACCGACTTTGGCATGGAAAACACCAAGATCCCCGGTGATGGCGTGGTCACCGGCTACGGCATGATCAATGGACGCCTGGTGTTTGTCTTCAGCCAGGATTTCACGGTCTTCGGTGGGGCGCTGTCCGAAACCCATGCCGAAAAAATCTGCAAGGTCATGGACCAGGCCATGAAGGTGGGGGCTCCGGTCATTGGCCTGAATGATTCGGGCGGTGCGCGTATCCAGGAGGGGGTTGCTTCGCTGGGCGGTTATGCCGATGTGTTCCAGAAGAACGTGCTGGCCAGTGGTGTGATCCCGCAGATTTCCATGATCATGGGCCCCTGCGCCGGTGGCGCCGTGTATTCGCCTGCCATGACGGACTTCATCTTCATGGTCAAGGACAGCAGCTACATGTTCGTGACCGGCCCTGAAGTGGTGAAAACCGTCACGCACGAAGAGGTTACGGCTGAAGAGCTGGGCGGTGCCATCACCCACACCACCAAGAGCGGCGTGGCTGATCTGGCCTTTGACAACGACGTGGAAGCGCTGATGATGCTGCGCCGTCTGTACAACTACCTGCCGCTGAACAACCGGGAAAAGGCCCCGCTGCGTGCGACGACAGACCCCGCCGACCGTGCCGACCAGTCGCTGGACACGCTGGTGCCCAGCAACCCCAACCAGCCCTACGACATGAAGGAGCTCATCCTCAAGACCGTGGATGACGGCGACTTCTTCGAGCTGCAGCCAGACTACGCCAAGAACATCGTCATCGGTTTTGCCCGCATGCGTGGCCAGACCGTGGGCATTGTGGCCAACCAGCCGCTGGTGCTTGCCGGCTGTCTGGACATCAAGAGCTCCATCAAGGCCGCGCGCTTTGTGCGCTTTTGCGATGCCTTCAACATCCCCGTCATCACCTTTGTTGACGTGCCCGGCTTCATGCCCGGCACCTCGCAGGAATACGGCGGCATCATCAAGCACGGTGCCAAGCGGCTCTATGCGTATGCCGAATGCACCGTGCCCAAGATCACCGTCATCACCCGCAAGGCCTATGGCGGCGCGTATGACGTGATGGCCTCCAAGCACCTGCGCGGTGACGTGAACTTGGCATGGCCGCACGCAGAAATTGCCGTGATGGGCGCCAAGGGCGCGGTGGAAATCATCTTCCGCGAAGACAAGCACGACCCCGAAAAGCTTGCCGCGCGAGAAGCCGAATACAAGGCCCGCTTTGCCAACCCCTTTGTGGCGGGCGCCCGTGGCTTTATTGACGACGTAATCCAGCCCCACGAAACGCGTAAACGTATTTGCCGTTCGCTGGAAATGCTCAAAAACAAGCAACTCGACAATCCGTGGCGCAAGCACGGAAATATTCCACTCTAAGAAGAACAAGAAACAGGAGACAAATACATGTTCAGCAAAATCCTGATCGCCAACCGCGGCGAGATTGCCTGCCGAGTCATCGCCACCGCCCGCAAGATGGGCATCCAGACCGTGGCCGTGTATTCCGAAGCCGACAAGGAAGCCCGCCACGTCAAGCTGGCCGATGAGGCCGTACTGATCGGCCCTGCGCCCAGTCGTGAGTCCTATCTGCAGGCCGACAAGATCATTGCTGCCTGCAAGCAAACCGGCGCACAGGCTGTGCACCCCGGCTATGGCTTCCTGTCCGAGAACGAAGCCTTTGCACGCCGCCTGGAGGAAGAGGGCATTGTCTTTATCGGCCCCAAGCACGCCGCGATTGCGGCCATGGGCGACAAGATTGCGTCCAAGAAGCTGGCCAATGAAGCCGGTGTGAACACCATCCCCGGCTACAACGACCCCATCGCAGGCCCCGAGCAGGCCGTGGAAATTGCCAGGAACATTGGCTACCCCGTGATGATCAAGGCCTCGGCCGGTGGCGGTGGCAAGGGTCTGCGCGTGGCATTCAACGACAAGGAGGCCTTTGAAGGTTTTGCCTCCTGCCAGAACGAAGCGCGCAACAGCTTTGGCGATGACCGCATCTTTATTGAGAAGTTTGTCGAGCAGCCGCGCCACATTGAAATTCAGGTGCTGGGCGATGCGCACGGCAACGTCATCTATCTGAACGAGCGTGAATGCTCCATCCAGCGCCGCCACCAGAAGGTGATTGAGGAAGCACCTTCGCCCTTCATCTCGGACGCCACCCGCAAGGCCATGGGTGAGCAGGCTGTGGCACTGGCCAAGGCCGTGGGCTACCAGTCTGCCGGTACGGTGGAGTTTGTGGTCGGCAAAAACCAGGACTTCTACTTTTTGGAAATGAACACCCGCCTGCAGGTGGAGCACCCGGTCACTGAGTGCATTACCGGCCTTGATCTGGTCGAGCAGATGATCCGCATTGCCGCCGGTGAAAAGCTGGCCATCACCCAGGCCGAGGTGAAGCGCGACGGCTGGGCCATCGAGTGCCGCATCAATGCCGAAGATCCGTTCCGCAACTTCCTGCCTTCCACGGGACGTCTCGTGCGCTTTAACCCGCCCGAGCAGACCATGTGGCAGGCCGACACCGAGCACCTGCACGGCGTGCGCGTGGACACCGGCGTGTACGAGGGTGGTGAGATCCCGATGTACTACGACTCGATGATCGCCAAGCTCATCGTGCACGGCAAGGACCGCAACGATGCGATTGCCAAGATGCGCGAGGCGCTCAACGGCTTCGTGATCCGTGGCATCAGCTCCAACATCCCGTTCCAGGCCGCGCTGCTGGCACACCCCAAGTTCCAGTCGGGCGACTTCAACACAGGCTTTATTGCCGAGCACTATGCCCACGGCTTCAACGCCAGCGATGTGCCGCACAGCGATCCAGACTTTCTGGTGGCACTGGCTGCGCACATGAACCGCCGCTACCGTGCCCGTGCCGCCACCATCAGCGGGCAGATGAACGGGCACGAAGTGGTGGTCTCAGCGGACTACACCGTCATCGTGCTGGGTGCCGAAGGCCAGAACCAGCACCACCGTGTGACCGTCTCAGACTTTGAGTTCGACAGCCGCAAGAGCACCGTCACGCTCAATGCCAGCGGCAAGCGCTATGAATTCCAGAGCTTTAGCGCCATGCGTGAAGTGCGCCTGCAGGGCAGCTGCAACGGCCAGCCCTTTACCGTGCAGGTCGAGCGCGGCACGCCCAAGAACCTGCTGGCGCTGCGCATCACCCACAACGGCACGCAGATTGATGCGCTGGTGCTCTCGCCCAAGGGCGCGCAGTTCCACCAGCTCATGCCCTACAAGGCACCGCCAGACATGTCCAGGTTCCTGCTCTCGCCCATGCCGGGCCTGCTGGTAGATGTGGCGGTGCAGGAGGGCCAGAAGGTGCAGGTGGGCGAAAAACTGGCCGTGATCGAAGCCATGAAGATGGAAAACATCCTCTTTGCTGCGCAGGACGGTGTGGTGCGCAAGATCAGTGCAGGCAAGGGGGCGTCACTCGCAGTCGACGATGTGATCTTGGAATTCGAATAAAAAGAGAGCGGCTAGCGCTTGAATTTTCTGACTTTCAGTTGGTTTTCTATCTGAAAACAAGTTATTTCAAGCGCTGGCAGCTATGAAAACGATAAGGAGACAACAGCCATGAACATCACCGCACGCCCCTTCAAAGTGCTGGGCATCCAGCAAGTCGCAATTGGCGGCACTGACAAGCAGCGCATGAAAAAACTCTGGGTGGACATGCTGGGTCTGGAGCAGACCGGCACCTTCCAGAGCGAGCGCGAAAACGTGGACGAAGACATCCTTGCCATGGGCAAGGGTGCGATGAAGGTGGAAGTCGACATCATGCAACCCATGGATATAGCCAAAAAACCGGCAGTGCACACCACACCGCTGAACCACATTGGCCTGTGGATTGACGACCTGCCCAAGGCCGTGGAATGGCTCACCGCGCAGGGCGTGCGCTTTGCGCCCGGCGGCATCCGCAAGGGCGCTGCGGGTTATGACATCTGTTTTCTGCACCCCAAGAGCAATGACGAGTTTCCGATTGCCGGGGAGGGTGTGCTCATTGAACTGGTGCAGGCACCGCCCGAAGTGATTGCCGCCCTGAGCTAACAGCCACTCAGGTACTGGCGCGCGCCATCAGCTCAAATCCCAGATCCAGCTGGCGCACCTCCACAGGTTCCTTGCGCATCAGGCGCAGCAGCAGGCGGGCGCTTTCTGCGCCAATTTCCTTGCGGGGGGTGCGAATGGTGGTCAGCGGCGGCACCATCTGGTCGCTGCCCGTCAGGTCGTTAAAACCGGCAATCGCAATGCGATCGGGCACTTTGATTCCCTGGCGCAGCGCTTCCAGCAGGGCACCACGGGCAATGTCGTCGTTGCAGAAGAAGATGGCGTCCACGGAAGGATCTTTGTCCAGCACCATGTGCAGCAACTGCGCACCCAGCTGCAGCGTTGTGGACTCGGGCAACAGGTATTCCAGCGCGGGGTCATACAGGCCACGGCTTTGCAGCGCGGCCTTCCAGCCACTGGCACGCTGGCGCACGCGGGCATCCAGCTGGCCTGCACAGAAGGCAATACGGCGGTAGCCCTTGTCCAGCAGGTGCTCGGTGATGCAAGTTCCTGCCGTTTCCTGCGAAAAGCCCACGCTGATTTGATCGTCGCGCTGGCTCAGCTCCATCATGTGTATGCAGGGCACATCGCCACGCTCCAGCCAATTCTGTACGGCGGGCGTGTGGTCCAGGCCGGTCAGCAGCAGGCCTGCAGGGCGCATGGGCAGATAGGTGCGCAGCAGCTGCTCTTCTTCCTGCGGGTCGTAGTGGGTGATACCAATTACGGGGTAGTAGCCCCCGGCCAGCAACTCCTGGTGCACGGCTTCCAGCAAATCCACGAACAGGGCGTTAGACAGCAGCGGTACCAGCACCAGCACCTGATTGCTCTTTTTCGAGGCCAGTGCACGCGCTGCCGGATCGGGCACATAGCCCATGTCTTGCGCAATTTTCTGAATCTGCTGTGCAAGTGCTGCCTTGATGCTCTGTTCACCACGCAGGGCGCGCGATACCGTCATGGAGCTGACACCTGCGGCCTGGGCCACGTCGCTCAGCGTGACACGCCCACTGGCGCGTGGTGAGCGCGGTTTAACCACCACTTCTGGCTTGCGCTTGGCTGAAGAAGAGGTTTTGGATGACGACTTACGCACTGGAATTCCTACGGCATGAACAGCTCATGAGAGCTCGTCAAAGATCATAGCGCTGCCCACAGGGCCATGTACGTTCAGCTTTTATTCAGACTCCTGCCGTGTTTGTTTCTTATGCTGCGGTTTGATCGATTGAAAGGCCGCCCGCCATGCATGTCAGCCCCCAGAGTGATGCGCACACCTATTACGACCGCCAGTACAACGCCCGCGCCAGCGTGCAGGATGCCGCAGCGCTGATTGCCCGCTACACCGAGGAAAGCCGGGCTGCCGAGTCGCTGTATGCTATTAGAAACGTAGCTTACAGCGCCCGTAGTACCGACGTTCTGGATATTTATCTGCCCCAAAGCACGCAGCAACCAGCGCAAGGCGCTCCGGTTTTCATATTCATCCACGGCGGCTACTGGCGTGCGCTGAGCAAGAACGATTCGGCCTTCATGGCCCCCGCGCTCACGCAGGCCGGGGCGCTGGTGGTCGTGCCCGAATACGACCTGGCACCTGCTGTCACGCTGGACCACATCGTGGATCAGATGCGCCAGATGTTTGCCTGGGTGGTGCGCAATATCGCCATCTACGGGGGCGATGCCCGCAACATCTGCATCTGCGGCAGCTCGGCCGGCGGGCATCTGGTGGGCATGCTGCTGGCCAAGGGCTGGCAGGAAGAATACGACCTGCCCGCCAGCGCGGTTCCCGCCTCGGCCTTCCCCTTGAGCGGCCTGTTTGACCTGCAGCCGCTGCTGAGCACCCACATCAACGGCTGGATGCAGCTGGACGATGTCGCCGCCATGCGCAACAGCCCGCGCTTTGCGCTGCCCGATGCCAGCACCCACAGCCAGTGCCAGCTGCGCGTGGCCGTGGGCGAGTTTGAAAGCCGCGAATTCCACCGCCAGTCCCGCGAATACCTGGCCGCATGGAATGCCCGTCTGCTGCCGGGGCAGTGGGTGGAGGCACCCGCCACCAACCATTTCGATTTGCCGCTGCAGCTGGCCGACCCCAGTTCCATCGTCCACCAGACCGCACTGGAGTTGATGGGCCTGCAAGTCAAGGCACAAGTGTTGTGATTGCACCAAGCCCCTGCGGTACAGACGCCCATGTGCTCCCCAAATTGGCCGAGCCTGTGTAGGCTTGCGCCCGCACGCGTGCCGAAGGGGCGCGCCACCCATTCCTAGAACGATTCACAGAGAGAGACATGACCCCCACCATCCGCACCTTGACCGTCCGTGCCACTGCTGTGGCTGCTTTTGCTGCTACTTTGACTGCCACCGCCTGGGCGCAGGCGCCCATCAAGGTCGGAGTGGCGCTCGATATTTCCGGCCCCTTTGCCGGACCCGGTGCGGAAATCCGTGATGGCCTGAACCTCGCGGCCAAGCTGCTGGACAACAAACTGGGCGGTGTGCCTGCTGAATTCATCCAGGCCGACATGGCAGGCAACCCCGAAACCGCGCGCCAGCTGGTGGACCGCTTTGTCAAGCGCGACAAGATTGATTTCTTCACCGGCCCCGTCGGCTCCAACGTGGTCCTGGCCGTCGGCCCCACGCTGTTTGGTGCCAAGGTGCCGTTTCTCTCGGCCAACCCCGGCCCCAGCCAGCTCGCGGGCAAGCAGTGCAACCCGTATTTCTTTGGCACCAGCTACCAGAACGACGCCATGCACGAAGCCGCAGGCAAGCACGCGGCGGACAAGGGTTACAAGAAAGTGGTCGTGCTCGCGCCCAACTACCCCGCAGGCAAGGACGCGGTCAACGGCTTCAAGCGCGCCTATGCCCAGCCCGTGGCGGACGAGGTCTACACCAAGGTCGGCCAGCTGGACTTTGCCGCCGAGCTGGCCCAGCTGCGCGCGGCCAAGCCCGATGCCGTCTATATCTTCCAGCCCGGCGGCATGGGCATCAACTTCATCAAGCAGTTCATGGGCGCGGGCCTGAACAAGGACATGGTGCTGATCTCCTCGCCCTTCACGGCCGATCAGGACATCATCGCCGCCGTGGGTGAGCCCATGGTGGGCATCTACAACGCCT
>JAEZZU010000121.1 GCA_023418355.1 Pseudomonadota bacterium
GACCGGCTTCGGCGTAGGTCGGCACGTCAGGCAGCACGGCCAGACGCTCGGGCCAGGACACGGCAATGGCGCGCAGCTTGCCGGACTGGATATGGGGCAGCGAGGAGGCCACCTGGTCAAAGTACACGGGCACCTGGCCGCCCAGCACGTCGTTGATGGCAGGGCCTGCACCACGGTAGGGGATGTGCAGCATGTCTACGCCTGTGGCCTTGATGAACTGCTCGCCCCACATGTGGCCGATGGTGCCGTTGCCGGGGGTGGCATAGCTCACCTTGCCGGGGTTGGCCTTCAGATAAGCCACCAGTTCCGCAAAATTCTGGGCAGGAATCAGTTGGGGGTTGATCACCATGACGCCGGGCGCCTTGACGATTTCGGTCACGCCCACGAAGTCCTTGATGGCGTCGTAAGGCAGCTTGGAGTAGACCGCAGGGTTCACGCCGTGGGTGGACAGTGTGGCAATACCGAAGGTCAGGCCATCGTTGGCGCGTGCCACTTCGGCCATGCCGATGGAGCCGCCTGCACCCGCCTTGTTCTCGATCACGACGGGCTGGCCGAGCAGCCGGGTCAGGACGTCCTGCATGTTGCGAGGCACCATGTCGGTGGAACCACCGGCAGGAAAGGGCACGATGATGCGCAGAGGGCGCGAATCTTGGGCACTGGCCATGCCCGAGACGGATGCCAAGGTCGCGGCGGCAACAGCGGAAAGAAAGTGACGACGTTGCATCATGAGGACTCCCTATGTGAGAAAGTGTGGTTATCTATAAGACCTGTGCATGGAGGTTAGGGTAATTGACAGCTGACAACAAACAAATACTCTTATTGATATGATTCCTTCGAGGAATATTGAACAGTGTCTACTAACTTGCTTCCCCTGCGTCGCCTGACGCCTCCCGTGCATCTGCTGCGAGCTTTTTCCACTGTGGCGCGTTTTGGCGGTGTCTCACGCGCCGCAGAAGCGCTGCACCTGACGCAAAGCGCCGTGAGCAAACAGATTCAGGAGCTGGAGAAGTGGGTCGGCGTGGACCTGTTCGAGCGCAGCCGCAAGCGTCTCACGCTCACCCCTGCGGGCGAGCGCTATGAAAAAGCCGTGCGCACGCTGCTGTCGCAGCTGGAGTCCGCCACGCTGGAGCTCATCACCAGTACCGATGGCGGCGGCGCGCTGCACCTGTCCAGCCTGCCTACCTTCGGTGCCAGCTGGCTGATTCCGCGCCTGCCGGAGTTTCAGCAGCAGCATCCGCATGTGACGCTGCATTTCGTGCCCTATGCCCAGGGCTATGACTTTGAAAGTCCGCATCTGGACTGCTCCATCCTGTTTGGCGAAGGCCACTGGCCCGGCGCGCGTGCCCACTATCTGGACGGGCAGGATGTGACGCTGATTGCCCCTCCCGCCAGCTTTGGCGGCCCCGCCATCCACACGCCCAATGATGTGGCCAAGTACACGCGGCTGCGCCACCTGACCATTCCCCATGCCTGGATGACTTGGGCGCAGGCCTGGGATGTGAAGAACCTGGACCCGCTGGCAGGCCTGCAGTTTGACCAGTTCCAGACCATCATCCAGGCCGTCATGGCGGGCATGGGTGTGGCCCTGGTGCCGCGCTGTCTGGTGGAGGGCCAGATTGCCAAGGGGCTGGTCAGCGAGCCGCTGCCCCAGCACGGGCTGGTCAGCAGCCTGGGCTACTGGCTGTGCTATCCGGAGTCGCGCTCCAACATCACGCCGCTGGTGGCTTTTCGCAACTGGCTGCTGCAGCAGGCTCGCCCGTACAAGGAGCCGACAGCCAGCAGCCTGGCAGCGCAGCACAAAAACCGTAGCAAGCAGCGCACGCTGGTCAACGAATAAAACGCTAAAGCATTAGTAATCGCTTTGTTTATCAGCGCTGACAGCTTCTGAATCCATAGCATCTTTCAGCGCCCGGAAACGCACGCTAAAGCGCGCACCCGGGGGCGTGCGATGGGGCTGGGCATCATCCAGCGCCACCGTCGCGCCATGCAGGCGCGCAATTTCTTGCACGATGGGCAGGCCCAGCCCGGAGCCATCGGCCTCCGACCCCAGCACCCGGTAAAACGGCTGAAAGATCAGCTCCCGCTCTTCGGGCGGCACGCCCGGCCCGGTGTCTTCCACCTGCAGCAGTACCACGCGGGCCAGCCGGTCGGGCAGCACGCGCACCGTCACCATTGCGGGCTGGTCGGCGCTGGAAGGGCTGTAGTTGATGGCATTGGTCAGCAGGTTGCGAATCAGCTCCTTGAGCAGCGTGGCATTGCCCTGCAGCCACACGCCAGCGTTGCCGGGCTCGGTGCCTTCGTAGCCCATGTCCACATGGCGGTCCATGGCCAGCGGCAGCAGGTCCTGCATGACTTCAATCGCCAGGGCCGCCAGATCGCAGGGCGCGCGCTGCAGGCCGGTGCTGGCACCTTCGGCGCGTGCGAGCGACAGCAGCTGGTTCACGGTGTGCGTGGCGCGCATGCTCGAGCGCCCGATCTGCTCCAGCGAGCGCTTGAGTTCCTCGGTACTCACCCCTTCGCGCAAGGCCAGATCGGCCTGCATGCGCAGGCCTGCCAGCGGCGTCTTGAGCTGGTGGGCGGCATCGGCCAGAAAGCGTTTTTGCGTGGCGAGAGACTCATTCAGGCGCCGCAGCAGATCGTTCACCGCATCCACCAAGGGCACCACTTCCAGCGGCACGGCGCGGTGGTCAATGGGCGAGAGGTCGTCGGGCTTGCGTGCGCGGATGCGTGTTTCCAGCCGGTGCAGCGGGCGTATGCCACGCGCCAGCGCCAGCCATACCAGCAGTACGGACAGCGGCAGGATGACGAACTGCGGCAGCATCACGCCCTTGATGATTTCGGTGGCCAGCACGCTGCGCTTTTCGCGCGTTTCTGCCACCTGTACCAGTGCCCAGGCATCGTCCGTCAGACCGGGCAGCCGCATGCGCAGGGCGGCCACGCGAATGTCCATGCCGCGGATTTCATCGTCGCGCAGCACCACCTGGCCCAGCGCCATGGACTGTGGACTGGCGCCCATGGGAAAGTCCTGGTCACCGGCCAGAAAGCTGCCGCCGGAGGTGATGACCTGAAACAGCACCATGTCGGACTCGTCGGCGCGCAGCATTTCCGAAGCGGGCTGTGGCAGGTTGAACTGCAGCTGTCCGTCAGGGTCCACCAGAATCAGTTGCGCCAGCGCGTGCACGTTGTATTCCAGCGCCCGGTCAAACGGCTTGTTCGCCAGTGACTGGGCCACTAGCCAGGTCAGCGCCAGGCTCACGGGCCACAGCAGCAGCAGGGGCGTGAGCATCCAGTCCAGAATTTCTCCGAACAGGGACCGCTGCTCACGCTGGAAGATTTTCACTGGGGCCTTGCTGTCAATGTTTTTGGCCTGAAGCGCTTGCTGCACAAGCGCTGGCAGCTATGAAAAATCAAGTCTGAATCTTTTCCAGGCAGTAGCCCAGACCGCGCACGGTGGCAATGCGGATCGGGTCGCGCTCGATCTTCTTGCGCAGGCGGTGGATGTAGACCTCAATGGCGTTGTTGCTCACCTCTTCGCCCCACTCGCACAGGCGCTCCACCAGCTGGTCCTTGCTGACCAGGCGGCCTGCGCGCTGCAGCAGCACTTCGAGCAGGCCCAGTTCGCGGGCAGACAGCTCCACCATCTTGCCGTCAATGGTGGCTACGCGCCCGGCCTGGTCGTAGACCAGCGGGCCGTGCTTGATCACGCTGCTGGTGCCGCCCATGCCACGGCGCGTCAGGGCACGCACGCGTGCTTCCAGCTCCTGCAGGCTGAAGGGCTTGGCCATGTAGTCGTCCGCGCCCAGATCCAGCCCCTGCACGCGCTCTTCCACGCTGTCGGCGGCGGTGAGGATGAGCACGGGCAGCGCATCGCCGCGGCTGCGCAGGCGCTTGAGCACCTCCAGCCCGTGCATGCGCGGCAGGCCCAGATCCAGAATCAGCAAGTCAAACTGGTTGCTGGTGACAAGGGCCGTATCTGCATCGGTACCGCTGGCCACGTGATCGACCACCGCACCTGCTCCGCGCAGGCTGCGCAACAGGCCGTCGGCCAGCACCTGATCATCTTCAGCTATGAGAATGCGCATGGTGTGTGTCTCCTGGCATGCCGGGGTCTGCTGCCCGGCTTTGCATTGGTTCAGGCGTTGCACATGCCGCCTGTCAAAACCATTCTAGGAGTCCCCCTGCATCAGACAAGCGGTGTTTACGCGGGTGCGGCAGTGCAGCAAATCTGCGGCAGATCAAGCCGTTATGCCTGACCGCCCACATCGCTGCCGTAGACCTCCAGCCCAATGCGCACCACCACGGCCACGTCCTGCCCTACGGACTCTTGAAACTCGCGCTCGGCCTGCTGCACGGCACGCTGAAAGGCCAGATGCCAGGCGCGGCCGGTTTCGGTATAGACCACGCGCTTGGCGCGGCGGTCATGGGGATCGGCCTCTCGCACCACCAGTCCCCAGGCCTCGCACTGGTCCACCAGATCGGTCATGGCCTGCTTGCTCATGCCGGCACGATCGGCCAGATCGGTGATGCGGTCGCCATGCAGGGACAGGTGCCGCGTGATGTGAATGTGCGCGGCGCTGACCTTGTCGCGCAGCGCGAGGTTGGACAGCGCCAGCGGCGTCTCATCGTCCTGCGCCATGAGCTGGCGCACGCGCTCGTCAAACTTGCGCATGGCATGGCCCAGCAGCCGCCCCAGGTGGGTGTGGCGCCAGGCGTCTTCCAGAGATTCAGCTGCAGCTAATGTAGACATAGTCAGTTTTACAGATAGTTAGGCAAGTTGAATATAAATTCTTTTTGACTGCTCATACACTACTGTTCAAGCATCCAGCCTGTTCACATCAACAGGGGATGCAGCACAGTTGTCATCCCCTTCTTTCAAAGGACATCGCCATGAACGCCATCGCACGCAACAACGACGCCAACAGCGAAAAAGCCAAAGCCCTGGCAGCCGCCCTCGCACAGATTGAAAAGCAGTTTGGCAAGGGCACCATCATGAAGCTTGGCGAAGGCGAAGTGGTGGAAGACATCCAGGTGGTGTCCACAGGCTCGCTGGGTCTGGACATTGCACTGGGCGTGGGCGGCCTGCCCCGTGGTCGCGTGATTGAAATCTACGGCCCTGAGTCGTCCGGCAAGACCACCTTGACCCTGCAGGTGGTGGCACAGATGCAAAAGCTCGGCGGCACCTGCGCGTTCATCGACGCGGAACACGCACTGGATACTGGCTATGCCCAAAAGCTGGGTGTGAACCTGAACGAAGTGCTGATCAGCCAGCCAGACACTGGTGAGCAGGCGCTGGAAATTGTGGATTCGCTGGTGCGCTCCGGTGCCGTGGACCTGATCGTGGTGGACTCGGTGGCGGCCCTCGTGCCCAAGGCGGAAATTGAAGGCGAAATGGGCGACAACCTGCCCGGCCTGCAGGCCCGTCTGATGAGCCAGGCGCTGCGCAAGCTGACGGCCACCATCAAGAAGACCAACTGCACGGTGATCTTCATCAACCAGATCCGCATGAAGATTGGCGTGATGTTCGGCTCGCCCGAAACCACCACCGGCGGTAATGCGCTGAAGTTCTACGCCTCCGTGCGTCTGGACATTCGCCGCACCGGCACCATCAAGAAGGGCGACGAAGCCATTGGTAACGAAACCAAGGTCAAGGTCGTGAAGAACAAGGTCTCGCCTCCCTTCAAGACTGCCGAGTTCGACATTCTGTTTGGCGAGGGCATTTCGCGCGAAGGCGAAATTCTGGACATGGGCGTGGACGCCAAGCTCATTGAAAAGTCCGGTGCCTGGTACGCCTACAACGGTGAAAAGATCGGCCAGGGCCGCGACAACGCCCGTGAATTCCTGCGCGAGAACCCCGCGCTGGCCGTGGAAATTGAAAACAAGGTGCGCGAAAGCCTGGGCATCAGCCTGATTCCTGTGGCCGAAGGCGAAGCCGCTCCCGCCAAGCCCGGCAAAGGCAAAAAGGCCGATAAAAACACGCCCGACGCTGATGGCGTCATCGGCTAATCCATAGCACGCCAACCAGCTGCCAGCGTTTTTGCACGAACGCTGGCAGCTGGTTTTTTTACACCATGGGTTTTCAAAAAATCTCGCTCACCGGGCGCGCACTCAAATACCTCTCGCAGCGCGAGCACTCGCGTCTGGAGCTGGAGCGCAAGCTGGCCCCGCATGTGGAAGAAGGCGAAGATCTGGCCGCCGTGCTTGATGCGCTGGAGGCCAAAGGCTTTATCAGCCCCGAGCGCGTGGCGCAATCCGTGATCTACCGCCGCAGCAGCAAGCTGGGCACCGCGCGCGTGCTGCACGAGCTGCGCAGCAAGGGGCTGGATGATGACGTGGTGCGCGCCGCTGCGGAGCAGCTCAGAGACACGGAACACGCCCGCGCCTGGGACGTGTGGCAGCGCAAGTTTGGCGCAGTCGCCACCACCCCGCAGGAGCGCATGAAGCAGATGCGCTTTCTGGCCAGCCGTGGCTTTGGCGGCGATGTGGTGAACAAGGTGCTGCGTGGGCAGGCACCGGAATCCGATTAAGCGCAGCGCTGGCTCCCTCTCCCGCTTGCGGGAGTGGGTTGGGGTGAGGGGAGCGTCTTTCTTTTCTGGCGGCCCCCACCCTCACCCTCCCCCAGCGGGGGAGGGAATAGAGGCGGGAGAGGTGAACCTCTTCCCCTCTGGCTTTCTCTCCTTCCCCCTCTGGGGGAAGGCAGGGATGGGGGCCTGCCAGGCTTGAGGCATGCCGCCGTGGCGCTGCATGATAGCCACCAGTTTCCATCATGAAATATGCCTCTAACGCCCATGCAGCAAGCGCTAGTAGCTATGAATTTGGTATGAACTCCCTCTCCCGCTTGCGAGAGAGGGCTGGGGTGAGGGTCTAACTTTCGCTGGCTCCCTCTCCCGCTTGCGGGAGAGGGTTGGGGTGAGGGTACATGGGCAGCCTGTCTTCGCGATTTACTCGCGCGTCGCCCACCAGCACACCAGTGAGCCCGTTGTAATCAGCACCACGCCCTGCCAGAACGGCAGGCCCGGCTGCACGGCCAGCCACACGCTGGCCATCAGTGCCGAAAGCACGGGGGTGAAGTACGAGCCCGCAGCCATCACGGCCAGATTGCCGCGCT
>JAEZZU010000380.1 GCA_023418355.1 Pseudomonadota bacterium
GTTGTAATGGTGTAATGAATCGTATACTAAGTTGTTTTTTCATTTCAATATTTTCAATGCATGTATTTATAGTTTTTAATATCACTTTTATTAGATTTTTAGAATTAAATAAAATGTGTGATTTTTACATAACTAAATACTACCTGAAATATTTATAAGTAAGTTGACTTTATAAATATAAATTAATCTAAATGACGATCATTAGTTATAGTATTTCTTCATTTTCTGGCATTTATATCTATTTATATAATTATCTTAGACTAAAAAGCTAAATTTTGGTCTATTTTTGTGTTATTTTGACAATTAATATTGCTGTATTAATATTGGTATCAGAAAGAAACAAGGTATTTAAAAGTTCAGCATAATGTTTTTGTTTGTTTCGTTTTGTTTCAAACGGGAATAGCTAATGTGAATTTGAGATGAATTAAAAGTGTGGAATGCTTTTAAAGACAATTAGGTTTTATTCATACAGAATTCAAGTTGCAATAATAGCTGATTAAACTTTCATATATTTTATTTTTGTCCATTTTACTATTTCTATATTGATGTTGGTCTCTCATTTTCGGCGATACAGAAATAGTCTTTTTTTAAAACCAGTTCAATAATTTGGTTTTAAAAAAGGGTATTGAACGGATTTTAATATCCCCCAATGTTGACTTAATTAAATAGGTTGACAGTTAGTTATCCAGGCTCATGAAAATGGCATAGGTATTTGTAAACAATTATTGTGAACTTGGTTTTTAATAAAAATTGTGTCTTTAACTACTTACATGACGACATAAATACAGAGGTATTTACATATGTTATTCAACAAAAAATTAGCGGTTTTAGCAGTATTAGCAGGTTCTATGGTAGCAGGTTCTGCATTAGCTGCAGATGGTAAGAAAGGTGCGGAAGTAACATTCAAAGCCCAATTACGTGCTCAATCTTGTGATGTGTCTTCAACTACTACAGGTTCTGTTGTTGACTGGGGAACTTTCACTAAAGATGTAACTGATGCTTTAGCACCAAATGCAGTTTTAGGTGATGAAAAATCTTTTGATTTAGTTCTGTCTAACTGTTCTGCTGACGCAGCTGATACTTCAATGAACGTATTCGCTCAAGGTCAAGCAGCAGCTGGTTTCCCAGCACTGTTTGCTAACCAAGAATCTAAAGCTTTAGCAGTTAAATTAGCTTCTGGTGCAGTTAATATTACTCCTAACGCAGATGCAGTAGTGGTTATCGACCCTAAAGTTGCTAAAGATGGTGGTGCTGTCATTCCTATGAAAGCTAATCTGATTCTTACCAAAACTGGTGTACCTACTGATAAATTATCCGTACCAGTAACATTTACTGTATCTTATAACTAATAATATTAGTTAATACGAGTAAAGAGGCTTTTTAATTAAAAAGCCTCTTAATATTGTTTTTAATGATTGGACTAAGTAATGAAAGCAAAAGAATCGTTTTTAAGAAAAAAAGTAGTTAATGATTGTTATAGAGCTTTAATTCTACTGTTTTCATTAATTACTACTACTAACGTTTACGCTGCAGGTGGTGTTGGTTTAAATGCGACCCGAATAATATATGTCCAGGGTGAAAATAGTGTATCGGTTGGTGCTCGAAATAATACAAATATTAATTATTTAGCAAAATTTTCGGTAAGCATGAATAATGATGGTTCAGCATCAAAAACGCCTTTTTCAGTTACACCTCCATTAATTAAAATCAACTCAGGGGCAACGCAAGATATTAGGATTTTTGCTCAACCGAATTCATTACCAACAGATAGAGAGAGTGTTTTTTATTTCTCTGCTACTATGATACCTGCTACTGATGGTCCTTTAGAAGGATCTGCAATGAATATTGGTTATAATAATATTATTAAGGTTTTTTACCGACCTTCAAAATTATCTATCTCACCATATGACGCATATAAAAACTTAGAGATAAGCTCTAGTAGTACAGGTATTATTATTAATAATAATTCACCATACTATATTTCTTTAAATAAGCTCAGTGTTAATGGTGTTAAAATTGATTTAAATATGAAAAAGCGTAATACAATGATTTCTCCTTTTGACTCTTTCAGTTATATAACTCCGGCAAATGGCCGTAATGGTATAGTTAAATGGACAGTTATTAATGACTTAGGTGGCGAGGAATCTTTTAGTGGAAAAATCAATTAGTAACAAAATAAAGGCATCTATTTTAAGTGCTATTTATATTGTAATAGGCATGTGTTTCTTTATTGGAAGGGTTTCAGCTTTAGATATTGAAGTTATCGGCAATGTATCTAAAGGAACGTGTGAAGTATCATATGAATCGATGACGGTTAAATTTGATAAACCATTATTAACACCTCAAATTAAATCGAATGTTGACGATGAAACCTATGTGAAACCCTTTTCTTTAAAATATAGTTGCACTGATTTTAATCTATCTGATGGTCCAGCACCATTTAAAATGAAAATAACTCCTGGGATAGGAACTTTAGTTGATAATAGTAATAAAATATATCCAACTAATAATATTACTGGAGCTGCGTTTGTTTTAAAAAACTGTGATGAGAATAAGCTCAATTGTAAAGTCGTAAACCTCAATGCTGGCGGTGAAATTAGTTTTGATGTTACAGCTAATAGCCAATTAGAGAATCATTTTGAAGTAAATGTTGTCCAGCTTGGAACTACTCAGCCAATACCTGGAGAACTAGTTGCCTCTGTTGATATAGTATTACTTCAACCATAAGAATTAATAGGTGGTATTGACTGTGAAGCTTCTAAATAAAATATGTTGTAGAGTTACATTGGCTTTTTACGTGATGTTTTTTTCTTATTCTTCAACAGCTTTAGTACCAGGTACACACGATTTTACGTTTGATTTAACTGTGCCTAAAAATACCTGTGATATTGCTGTCACTAGTGATAGTGGTAAAAAGAATATTGTTGATTTTGGAAATGTGCCTTTATCTAAGTTTGGGGCGGATGCATCTAGTGGAAAGATTAAGAAGGCTTTTGATGTTGTAATCAGTAACTGTAAAACTAATAGCTTTGATAATAACTATATTAAATTAACTGGCAACTACACAATAAATGATGGTTTTTTAGATAATCCAGGAAAAACGTTTGCTGTAAGAATCTCTGCAAATGATAATGCAAATCAATCATCTGCAGATTTTATTACAGAAACTAATAATGTTTTATGGTCGAATATTAAAACTCAAAATGTAACTAAAACATTTTATGCTTATGTCATGTGTAAGAACCAAGTTGCTGATTGCTCGATAGATCAAAATATTGGGGCATTTAAAGCAACACTAACATTGTCATATTATGCAGATTAAATAGGTAAATGTGATGATACGGTTGATATTAACAATAATACTAGCTTGGCACTTTACCCTTCATGCTGGAGGATTATCTTTAGGCCAAAGTAGAGTTATTTTCACAGATTCAGATAAGAATAAGGTTGTTAGTATCCGTAATGAGGGTGAAAGCCCTTTATTAATGCAAATGTTATTATTAGATATAAAGGATGAGAAGAATGCTGATAGTTTTATAATTAGCCCTCCTTTATTCAAAATTAAAAGTAAAACAGAACATGCAGTTAGGATATATCCTGATAATGTTTCTAAGCTACCTAAAGAT
>JAEZZU010000126.1 GCA_023418355.1 Pseudomonadota bacterium
CTGGCTGCCGCCCTCGCCCAGATTGAAAAGCAGTTTGGCAAGGGCACCATCATGAAGCTGGGCGAAGGTGAAGTGGTGGAAGACATCCAGGTGGTGTCCACCGGCTCGCTGGGTCTGGACATTGCCCTGGGTGTAGGCGGCCTGCCCCGTGGCCGCGTGATTGAAATCTACGGCCCTGAGTCGTCCGGCAAGACCACACTGACGCTGCAGGTCGTGGCTCAGATGCAAAAGCTCGGCGGCACCTGCGCCTTCATCGACGCAGAACATGCACTGGACACGTCCTATGCCCAGAAGCTGGGTGTGAACCTCAATGAAGTGCTGATCAGCCAGCCTGACACGGGCGAGCAGGCGCTGGAAATCGTGGACTCTCTGGTGCGCTCCGGCGCCGTGGACCTGATCGTGGTGGACTCGGTGGCCGCACTGGTGCCCAAGGCGGAAATCGAAGGCGAAATGGGTGACAACCTGCCCGGCCTGCAGGCCCGCCTGATGAGCCAGGCGCTGCGCAAGCTGACTGCCACCATCAAGAAGACCAACTGCACGGTGATCTTCATCAACCAGATCCGCATGAAGATTGGCGTGATGTTCGGCTCGCCCGAAACCACCACCGGCGGTAATGCGCTGAAGTTCTACGCCTCGGTGCGTCTGGATATCCGCCGCACCGGCACCATCAAGAAGGGCGATGAAGCCATTGGTAACGAAACCAAGGTCAAGGTCGTGAAGAACAAGGTCTCGCCTCCCTTCAAGACTGCCGAGTTCGACATTCTGTTCGGCGAAGGTATCTCGCGCGAAGGCGAAATTCTGGACATGGGTGTGGATGCCAAGCTCATCGAAAAGTCCGGTGCCTGGTATGCCTACAACGGCGAAAAGATCGGCCAAGGCCGCGACAACGCCCGCGAATTCCTGCGCGAGAACCGTGCACTGGCCGTAGAAATTGAAAACAAGGTGCGCGAAAGCCTGGGCATTGCCCTGCTGCCCGTGGCCGAAGGTGAAGCACCTGCCAAGCCAGCCAAGGGCAAGAAGGCCGACAAGGGTGGTGTCGACGAAGACGGCGTCATCGCGTAAGAAGTTTTTTCAATGAAATTGGCTGCCAGCGCTTGATGGATAAGCGCTGGCAGCTATTTTTTTAGCACCATGGGTTTTCAGAAAATCTCTCTCACGGGCCGCGCGCTCAAATACCTCTCGCAGCGTGAACACTCGCGCCTGGAGCTGGAGCGCAAGCTCGCGCCGCATGTCGAGGAAGGTGAGGATCTGGCCGCCGTGCTCGATGCGTTGGAGGCCAAAGGCTTCATCAGCCCCGAGCGCGTGGCACAGTCCGTGATTTACCGCCGCAGCAGCAAGCTCGGCACTGCGCGCGTGCTGCACGAGTTGCGCAGCAAGGGGCTGGATGAAGACACGGTGCGCGCGGCGGCAGAGCAGCTCAGAGACACGGAACACGCGCGTGCCTGGGAGGTCTGGCAGCGCAAGTTTGGCGCGGTGGCCACCACCCCGCAGGAGCGCATGAAGCAAATGCGCTTTCTGGCCAGCCGCGGGTTTGGTGGCGATGTGGTCAACAAGGTGCTGCGCGGGCAGGCACCCGAATCCGATTAAGTGCAGCGCTGGCTCCCTCTCCCGCAGGCGGGAGAGGGCTGGGGTGAGGGTCAAACTTCAAGCGCGTGTGGCCTGCCAGCACACGAGCGAACCCGCCGTAATCAGCACCACGCCCTGCCAGAACGGCAGCCCCGGCTGCACCGCCAGCCACACGCTGGCCCACAGCGCAGAGAGTACGGGCGTGAAATACGAACCTGCCGCCATCACGGCCAGATTGCCGCGCTGAATGCCGTGTTCCCAGCAGCCATAGCCCAGTGCCGTGAGTGCGCCAATGGCCAGTACCTGCAGCACCACACTTCCGTTCCACTGTATGGAAACCGTGTCTGCTACCAGCCATTGCAGCCACAGCAGGAGGGCGGTGAGCGAAAGAAACAGCCCCACGCCATTGAAGCCACCGCCGTGGATGCGTGCGAGCACGGAGTAGGCGGGCCACATCACGGCCGCACCAAAGGCCAGCGCATAGGCCACGGGATTGGCCGCCATGTGCGCACCCAGGTTCTGCCACCAGGGCGTGTCGATGCTGCTGGCGCCTTCTCCCATGACCAGCACCAGCCCCCACAGGCACAAGGCCACGCCCAGCCATAGCCACCAGCGGGCGCGCTGCTGGTGGCAGAGCACGGCCAGCACAATCGTCAGACAGGGCCAGAGGTAGTTGATCATGCCCAGCTCCATGGACTGGGGCCGGTCATGCGCCAGCCCAATCGCCACCGACAGGCAGATCTCATAGAAAGCAAACAGCAGACCGCAGACGATGAGGTAGATGCGCGAGACACCGCGCAGCTGCGCGCGTGAGGGCACGCCCTTGACCAGCAGCACAAACGCAGCGCTGACGCTGTAGAGCACGGCTGCACCGCCGAGCGCACCCAGCGCCTCGGCCACGGAGCGCATCAGGCCCACGGTGCTGCTCCAGCACAGCACGGCCACCAGGCCAATCAGGGTGGCACGGCGAATTTCCGGCGAAGAGGCAGCAGCGGCAGTCATGCAAAACCTATAAAAACAAGAGCTGCCAGCGCTTGATAAACAAGGGTTTCAGAGACAAAACTATTTGAAACCTCATGCAATCAAGCGCAGGAAGCTATTTATAAAGAAGCACCCTGCCTGCAAAAAAGCGGCCCGCAGGCCGCTTGATCATGCAAGGCGGATGCCAGTGTAAAACCGCGCTTTACACACCCAGCATCAATTGCAGATTCTGCACGGCAGCGCCGCTGGCCCCTTTGCCCAGATTGTCCAGCCGCGCAATCAGCACGGCCTGGCGGTGCTGCTCATTGGCAAACACGCGCAGCTCCAGATTGTTGGTATTGGCCAGCGTATCGGCCGCCAGCTTGTTGTCCTCCGTGGGGGGCAGCACCTTGACCCACTGCGCAGGCGTATTCGTCTGGGCGTAGTGGCTGGCCAGCGCATCGTGCAGGTCCTGCGCCTTGGGTGCGCCGGGCAGCAGGTCCAGGTGCAGGGGCAGCTGCACCAGCATGCCTTGTGCGTAGTTGCTCACGGCGGGAATGAACACGGGGCGGCGTGTCATGCCGGTGTATTTCAGAATTTCGGGAATGTGCTTGTGCGCCAGACCCAGACCATAGGCTTCATAAGGCGCGGCACTGCCGCCTTCATAGGCTTCAATCATGGTGCGGCCGCCGCCGGTGTAGCCGGACACGGAAGGCAGGGCCACGGGGTAGTCGGCAGGAATCAGTCCTGCATCCACCAGCGGACGCAGCAGCGCAATCGCGCCTGTGGCGTAGCAGCCGGGGTTGGATACGCGGGTGGCGGTCTTCACCGCTTCAAGCTGGCCTGCGCACAGCTCAGGGAAACCATAGACCCAGTCCGGCGCCACGCGGT
>JAEZZU010000106.1 GCA_023418355.1 Pseudomonadota bacterium
TTCCCTTCTCGAACAGCACAAAGCGGCAACGGTGGGAATAAGGGCAAGTCGTTCCCGAATAAAGCACCATCATGGCGGAAGCTCCTAAAAATCAAAAAGAGTGGGACGCCTGAAAGCGCCCACTCTACTACGACCGATCTGCCTCACACCACAGTGCAAGGCAGCACAGACTGTCTAATTATTTAACGTCTTTCCAGAACGCAGCATTCAGTCTCCAGGCAATCAAGATGAAGATGCCCAAGAAGATCAGAACGCCGATACCCACGCGAATACGGGTATTTTGGGCTGGTTCACCCATCCATTGTAGGAAGTTCACCAAGTCCCCTACAGCCTGATCGTACTCTTGTGGGCTCATTGTGCCCGGAGTGATCGTTTCCCAGCCCTTGAAGACCTGGGTGTTTTGACCCTGAACCTCGACCTCTTCAAAGATCGCGCGGCGTGCACCTTGCAGCTCCCACAGCACGTGCGGCATGCCTACCGATGGGAACACAAGGTTGTTCCAGCCTGTAGGCTTGGTGGGGTCTACGTAGAAAGAACGCAGGAAAGTGTAAATGTAATCTGCACCCGAGCCATCATGGCTGGCACGCGAGCGTGCAATCACGGTCAGATCAGGTGGATTGGCACCAAACCACGCGGCAGCCTGCTTGGGATCAATGGCAGCCACCATGGTGTCGCCCACCTTTTCGGTGGTGAACAGCAGGTTGTCCTTGATCTCCTGATCGCTCAGTCCGATGTCCCTCAGGCGGTTAAAGCGCATGAAAGCGGCCGAGTGGCAGCCCAGGCAGTAGTTCACAAACAGCTTGGCACCGTTTTGCAGCGACGCCTGGTTCGACACATCCACAGGCGCCTTGTCCAGAGGCACAAGGCCTCCTTCTGCTGCGTGCGCACCACCCACAATGCCCAGTGCGGCAATCAGCGTGAGAAAAAGCTTTTTCATTGTTCTTATCTCCTAGCTCAGTGGTGGGGCTTGAAAGTCACGCGGTCAGGAACAGGCTTGGGCGTACCCAGCTGGCTCCACCAGGGCATCAGCAGGAAGAAGCCGAAGTAGAACAAGGTGCCGACCTGCGAAACGCGCTCACCCATGGGGGATGGGGGCTGCACACCCAGATATGCCAGGATCACGAAATTGATCACGAACACGGCATACACATACTTGTGCCATGTAGGGCGATAGCGGATGGACTTCACAGGGCTGCAATCGAGCCATGGCAGTGCAAACAGAATCACCACGGCACCGCCCATCACGACCACGCCCCAGAACTTGGCGTCAATGGTCAGCATCAGCGCCACTGCCACGGCAGCAGCCACTACGGCAACCAGCTTGAACAGACCTGCCAGCTTGGACTTGAACAGGGCAAACACCGCCGCCAGCACCACACAGCCCACCAGCACATACATCATCTCGGCAGTAATGGCACGCAGCATCGAATAGAAGGGCGTGAAATACCACACAGGGGCGATGTGCGCAGGCGTCTTCAGCGGGTCAGCGGGGATGAAGTTGTTGTACTCCAGGAAGTAACCGCCGAACTCAGGTGCAAAGAACACCACGGCCGAGAACAGGAACACAGCCACGCCAAAAATGTCGTGCACGGTGTAGTAAGGATGGAAAGGCACGCCGTCCAGCGGATGGCCATTGGCATCCTTGGGCGCGTTGGGCGCCTTGATCTCGATACCGTCAGGGTTGTTCGACCCCACATCGTGCAGCGCCAGCAAGTGCGCCACCACCAGACCCAGCAGCACCAGAGGCACGGCAATCACGTGGAAGCTGAAGAAGCGGTTCAGCGTAGCATCACCCACCACATAGTCACCACGGATCAGGATGGCAAGATCAGGGCCGATGAAAGGAATCGCGGAGAACAGGTTCACGATCACCTGCGCACCCCAGTAGGACATCTGGCCCCATGGCAGCAGGTAGCCCATGAAGGCTTCAGCCATCAGCGCCAGGAAGATGGCGCAGCCGAAGATCCAGACCAGCTCACGTGGCTTGCGGTAGGAACCGTAGAGCAGGCCGCGGAACATATGCAGATACACCACGATGAAGAAGGCAGAAGCGCCCGTGGAGTGCATGTAGCGGATCAGCCAGCCCCATGGCACATCACGCATGATGTATTCCACGGAAGCAAATGCCTTTTCAGCATCTGGCTTGTAGTGCATGACCAGGAAGATGCCGGTCACGATCTGGATCACCAGCACCAGCAGAGCCAGCGAACCGAAGATGTACCAGAAGTTGAAATTCTTCGGAGCGTAGTACTCCGACATGTGCATCTTGTAGCCTGCAAATGCCGAAGGAAAACGATTTTCAAACCAGTTCTTGACCTTCGCGCCGGTCGCGGCGTTCGGGTCGATCTCTTTGAATTCGTGGGCCATGTCGTTCTAACTCCATCAAGCCTTGTCGTCGCCAATCAGAAGTGTGTTCTCTGACAGGAACTTATACGGAGGCACTTCCAGGTTGTCGGGTGCTGGCTTGTTCTTGAAGACACGGCCAGCCATGTCAAAAGTAGAGCCGTGGCATGGGCACAGGAAGCCGCCCTTCCAGTCTGCAGGCAGCGAAGGCTGGGCACCTGTAGCGAACTTATCCACTGGCGAGCATCCCAGGTGCGTGCAAATCCCCACTGCAACAAACACCTCGGGCTTGATGGAACGCCATGTATTGCGCGCGTAAGGAGGCGTGAGCTGATCCTGGTTACGCAGCGAGTTGGGGTCTGCCAGCTGGCTGTCCAGCTCGGGCAGCTCGGCCAGCTGCTCTGGCGTGCGCTTCAAGATCCACACAGGCTTGCCACGCCATTCCACGGTCAGCTTTTCGCCTGGAGCCAGCGCAGAGATATCGACTTCCACGGCAGCCCCGGCGGCCTTGGCCTTTTCAGAAGGCTGGAAAGTACTCACAAAAGGCACGGCAACCGCTGCGCCGCCTACTGCGCCAGCGCATGCAGACGTGATGATCCACGTCCGTTTGCTGGAGTCCACAGGTGTATCGCTCATGGGGATCCTCGATAAAACATCGCTAGGTATAAGGACAATCGAGAAATTGTAGCTTGCCGAAAATTTGGAATCCAAGCACGTATCCGACCCCCTTCTTGCGTTAAATCATGCAATATGACTTATCTCAATCAAACAGGAGATTCGCATGTCGATGCTGCAAGAGTTCCGTGAATTTGCCGTCAAGGGCAACGTGATCGATCTGGCGGTGGGCGTGATCATCGGCGGAGCCTTCGGGAAGATCGTCGATTCCGTGGTGAAGGACTTGATCATGCCGCTGGTGGGACTGGTGTTCGGCAAGCTGGACTTCTCCAACCTGTTCATCGTGCTGGGCAGTGTTCCCGAAGGAACGCCGCGCACCCTGTCTGCCCTGCAGGAAGCTGGCGTGCCTGTGCTGGCCTATGGCAGCTTCATCACCGTGGCAGTGAATTTTGTGATTCTGGCGTTCATCATTTTCGTGATGATCAAGCAGATCAACCGCCTCAAGCGCGAAGCCCCGCCCCCTGCTCCCGCACCAGAAGTGACGCCTGAAGAAGTGCTGCTGCTGCGTGAAATCCGCGATCAGCTGCGTCGCTGAACGCGAATTTCGGCTTGACGCCATCAGCCCTGCACGGTTGCTCTGGCCGAGAGCTTTTGCGCCATGCGCACCGCTTCGAGCAGGCTGGAAGCATCGGCCACGCCCTGCCCCGCAATGTCAAATGCCGTGCCGTGGTCCGGGCTGGTGCGCACCAGGGGCAGGCCAAGTGTCACATTTACGCCACTTTCCACCCCCAGATATTTGACGGGTATCAAGCCTTGATCGTGGTACATCGCCAACACCACATCAAACTCGCCGGGGTGACCGGGCACATTGCGTGCGCGCATGAACACCGTGTCTGGCGCAAACGGCCCTTGCGCATCGATGCCTTGTGCACGCGCTGCCGCAATCGCGGGCGCGATGATCTCGATCTCTTCCGAGCCAAACAGCCCCCCCTCGCCCGCATGCGGGTTGAGCCCGGCCACGCCAATGCGCGGCGCACGACCCAGCATGCGCTGCAGAGCAGCATGGGTGATCTGCAGTGTCTGCAGAATGTTGTCGAAAGTCACGGCTTCCAGCGCCTTGCGCAGCGAGACATGGATGCTCACCAGCACGGTGCGCAGCTCGTCATTGGCCAGCATCATGCGCACCGGCATTTCGCGCATGGTGACACCGGCATGCTGCGCAGCTTCTGCCTGCAGCAGCTCGGTATGCCCGGGGTAGGCCACGCCACCGGCGTGCAGCGCCTCCTTGTGCAGCGGCGCTGTCACCAGAGCGGCGATCTCACCACGCAAGGCGGCACGCGCCGCCCATTGCACACAGGCGGCTGCGGCAGCGCCCGCACTGTCCGTGATCTGCCCCCAGGGGGCGGGTGCAGGCATGTCTGGCAGCTCCAGCACAGGAATGCAGCGGGGCGGCACCTGCCATGCCTCATCCGGCTGTGCAATCAGCGCCACGGGCAGCGAGGTTTCACCCGCCACGGCAATGGTCTGTGCGCCACGACGCATGGTGGCCACATCGCCCACGACAAAGCAGCCTTGCAGCAGCTCCGGCTGGTCACGAAAGACCTTGGCAATGATTTCCGGACCAATGCCCGCAGAATCCCCTTGCGTGATGGCAATGGCTTTGTTTTTATGCATGAAATTGACCTCTAACGCTGATGCAGCAAGCGCTAACAGCTATGAAATTTAGGCGGGGTTATCGATCTCGATAAACCGGTGGCTCAGGCCCAGCTGCTGGGCCACATGGGCCGCCACGGCGGGGGCACCATAGCGCTCGGTGGCGTGGTGGCCAGCGGCGATAAAGGTGGTGCCGGTCTCGCGTGCCAGGTGCGCCTGGGGTTCCGAGATTTCACCGGTGATGTAGGCGTCTGCTCCGGCCGCCAGCGCGCTCTCGAAGAAGCCTTGTGCCCCGCCCGTGCACCAGGCCAGGCGGCGGATGGGTTTGCCCTCCGCACCGCTGACGCAGGTCACCGCCCGGCCCAGCACCTGCTGCACATGGGCGGCGAGGGCTGCGGGGTTGGCAAAGTTCACATCACCAATCATGCCCAGCGCCTGCTCGCCAAAGGTGGCATCCCACTGCACACCCAGCTTGGCTCCGAGCTGCGCGTTGTTCCCCAGCTCGGGGTGGGCATCGAGCGGCAGGTGGTAGGCGAACAGGTTGATGTCGTGCGCCAGCAGCAGGCGGATGCGCTCTTTCATCCAGCCTGTGATGCGGCCATCCATGCCCTTCCAGAACAGACCGTGGTGCACAAAGATGGCATCGGCCTTGTCGGCAATGGCCGCCTCAATCAGTGCGCGGCTGGCTGTGACGCCGCTGACGATGTGGCGAATCTCGGCCTTGCCTTCGACCTGCAGGCCATTGGGGCCGTAGTCCTTGAAACGCTCCGGCTGGAGCAAGGCATCGAAATGAGAGAGAAGGTCTTGTCGCTGGATCATGGCGTCGATTGTGCCAAGCGTTCATGCAGCACAGGATCTGCAGGACATAAAAAAGGGCAGCCGAAGCTGCCCTGATTGCATCGCAAGCTAAAGAGATATCAGGCCTTGACCTTGGGCTGCCAGCCCTTGGAAGCGATAGGCCAGAACAGGCCGATGGCAGCGCCCAGGATACCCATGGCAGCCACGTAGTGGGCTGGAGCCATGATGTCCACCTGCTGCCAGCTGGCCACCAGCAAAGGCGTCAGGCCACCGAACACGGCATAGGCCATGTTGTAGGCAAAGGACAGGCCGGTAAAGCGCACGGCCACAGGGAAGGCACGCACACCCACCACAGGCAGCAGCGAGATGGCACCCACGAAGAAGCCCACCAGCGCATAGCGCAGCACCAGGGTCGATTCACCGGGCAGGTTCAGGTAGAAGATGTAGGCGGAGATGGTCATGCCGCCCCAGCCGAACAGCATGGTCAGCTTGGTGCCAATCTTGTCCGACAGCCAGCCCCAGAACACGCAGCCGATGGTCAGCGTCACCGTTGCCACGGCGTTGGCCTTCATGGCGTCAGCAGGCAGGATGTGAAAAACCTTTTGCAGATAGGCAGGAGCCATCAGCACCACCACAACCACGCCGGTCGAGAGCACCCAGGTCATCAGGGCCACCAGCCAGCTGGCTTCCTTGTGGTCGCGCAAGATGGTCTTCAAAGGCAGCTCGGCGTCCTGGGCCTTGCGCTTTTGCAGGTCCTGGAACAGAGGGGTTTCATGCAGGAAGCGGCGCAGATACACCGACACCAGACCAAACACGCCACCTACGATGAATGGCAGACGCCATGCCCAGTCGTGGATTTCTTCTGCGCTGTAGGTGCTGTTGAGCCACACACCAAAGATGGAGCCCAGGAAAATGCCGCCGGTAATGCCGGAAGTCAGCGTACCAATGGCCAGGCCATAGTTCTTGGCAGGCGAGTGCTCGGCCACGAACACCCATGCACCGGGCATTTCACCGCCAATGGCAGCACCTTGCAGCACGCGCATCAGCAGCAGCAGCAGGGGAGCAGCCAGACCAATGGTTTCATAGGTAGGCAGCAGGCCGATCACCAGCGTAGGCACGGCCATCAGGAAGATGGACAGGGTGAACATCTTCTTGCGGCCAATCTTGTCGCCATAGTGCGCAATGATGATGCCGCCCAGGGGGCGTGCCAGATAGCCGGCCGCGAAAATGCCCAGCGTTTGCAGCTGGCGCATCCAGTCAGGCAGGGAGGCAGGGAAGAACAGCGAGCCGATCACGTTCGCAAAGAACACGAACACCACGAAGTCATAGAACTCCAGGGTGCCGCCCAATGCGGACAGGCTCAGGGTTTTGTAGTCCTCTTTGGTCAAAGGACGATGGTGGGCGCCGCCAGCCACTTGATGGGCTTGGGCGTTGGGATGCTTACTCATGGGGTTGTCTTTCCAGTTCAAAAGGTCAGACAGCGCGAGAGCCGCGGCAACGGATAAGTGCTTTGAGGCAGACTGGACTGTTCTTCAGGACTTCACGGTGATGAAGCCTTTGTTTTTCTCCAGCTTGGCGGGTGTGCCAGCGTGAGAACGAACACCGTGTGGCGCAGTCATTGGAACCATTCTAGGGTTTGCACCAATACCCCTCCTGGCAAACATCGCTTTTAACGACGAGACATCGCCAAAAACTCTTAATCCATCTCCGTTAGCGATGGCTATTGCAAATTCGCAGACTGCCTGCATTTCTGACAGGAAATGCATTTCGGCTTACGCTGTCAGCCTTTGCTTGTCTCCCCTCTTTCCCCATTGCTATGAAGCGTTACTGGCTGTTGTTTTCACAGGCCGTCACCATCCTGCTGGCGGCCTATTTCATTGTTGCCACGCTGCAGCCAGGCTGGCTGCGCGGTGGCTCCACCATGAGCCGCGCAGGCATTGCCCTGCTGGAAGCACCCTCCGAGCCCCGCGCCGAATTCGTTCCCGGCAGCCTGGCTGCCGCTGCACAGAAGGCCATGCCCGCCGTGGTCAGCATCAACACCAGCAAGGAGGTGCGCAGCCCGCACCTGAACGACCCCTGGTTTCATTTCTTCTTTGGTGACCAGATCGGCACCCAGCAGCAGACCGGTCTTGGCAGCGGCGTGATCGTCAGCCCGGACGGCTACATCCTGACCAACAACCACGTGGTCGAAGGTGCTGACCAGATCACCGTGACGCTGGCCGACAGCCGCGTGGCAGAAGCCCGCATCGTGGGCACCGACCCTGAAACCGATCTGGCCGTACTCAAGATCGAGCTGGACAAGCTGCCCGTCATCGTGCTGGGCAACTCCGACCATGCCGTGGTGGGCGATACCGTGCTGGCCATCGGCAACCCCTTTGGCGTGGGCCAGACCGTGACCAGCGGCATCATCAGCGCGCTGGGCCGCAGCGAACTGGGTATCAACACCTTTGAAAACTTCATCCAGACCGATGCGGCCATCAACCCCGGCAACTCCGGCGGTGCGCTGGTAGACGTCGAAGGCAATCTGCTGGGCATCAACACCGCGATCTACTCGCGCTCGGGCGGCAGCATGGGCATTGGTTTTGCGATTCCCGTGTCCACGGCCAAGATCGTCATGGATGGTCTGGTCAAGGACGGCAAGGTCACACGCGGCTGGATTGGTGTGGAGCCCAATGAGCTCTCGCCCGAACTGGCCGAAACCTTTGGCGTAGCCGGTGCGAATGCGGGCGTCATCATCACCGGCGTGCTGCAGGGCGGCCCTGCGGCGCGTGCCGGCATGCTGCCCGGGGATGTGATCGTGCAGGTCGATGCACAGCGCGTGCGCAATGTGGCGGAGATGATGACGGCGGTGGCCTCCCTGCAGCCCGGCCAGCGTGCGGACTTTGAGATTCTGCGCAACGGCCAGAGCCTGACGCTGGACATTGTGCCCAGCGAGCGCCCCACACCCCAGCGCATGCGCCAGCGCCGTTAAACCTCAAAAAAGAGAGCTTGCAGCGCTTGCAAATCAATGATTTCAAATACAAAACATATTGAAAATGTTGATTGACAAGCGCTAGACGCTCTCTTTTTAAAAAGCTATTACCGACCCACAAAAAAATCCCGCAGCCCAGTAAAGGACTGCGGGATTTTTTGTCTTGCTCCATATGCGAAATCAAACCTGATCGGGTGGTGCATCCTCTGGATTGCGGGACACCCTGGCAAACCAGCCTGCGCCGATGATGCCGACTTCATACAGCAGACACATGGGCACGGCCAGCGCCAGCTGCGAAATTACATCGGGCGGCGTCACCACGGCTGCAATCACAAAGGCCAGCACGATGAAGTAGCCACGGAAGCTCTTGAGCTTGGCAATTTCCACAATGCCAAAGCGCACCAGCAGCATCACCACGATGGGCACCTGAAACGCCAGGCCAAACGCCAGGTACAGCGACAGGATGGCTTCCACATACGAGGCAATGTCAGGCGTAGCCGCCACGCTCTCGGGCGTGAAGCCCTGGATGAAGCCGAACATCTTGTCCAGCACAAAGAACTGCACAAAGGCAATGCCCACATAGGCCAGCAGGCTGCCAAAAATGATCAGCGGCATGGCAAAGCGCTTTTCATGGCTGTACAGCCCGGGTGCCACAAAGGCCCACAGCTGGTACATGATCCATGGCAGCACGGCCAGCATGCCCACCATCATCAGTACCTTCAGCGGCACAAAGAAGGGCGAGAACACGCCCACCGCAATCAGCTTGGCATCGGGCGGCATGTGCGCCTTGATGGGCTGGGCAATAAAGTCGATCAAGCCATTGGGGCCAGGCCAGATGGCCAGCACAGCCACCGCCAGCGCAATGCCGTAGATGCAGTACAGCAGGCGGTCGCGCAGCTCCATCAGGTGC
>JAEZZU010000201.1 GCA_023418355.1 Pseudomonadota bacterium
CGTGGCAATCCACTGGGGATCAATATGTGTAGATAGCCCAGCAAAACTGGGTAGTGGGAAAGTCTTGGAAACCACGTCAAACTCAGTACAAACAACTGAGCAAGTATCCACAACAAATCAAAGAAAATGCCGTTCACTTGGCTTAAGTGAACGGCATTACTGCTGATGCAGGCGTTTTTTTATGGCCGGATGCTTGGCAGATGCGTCATGCCGCTTCCAAATTCAGAGCTTTAAGCGCTTGAATATCAAAGACTATTCAGTGATTTGTATCTGAAAGCCTGAAGATGCCAGCGCAAGCTGCTCCTCTTTTTCAAAGAAACTGTTAACAACTTTTAAAAAAGTTTGCAAAACATTGCGTGATAGGCGCGCCTTGTGTGCGATCACTCACCAAAAAATAAGTACTAACCCTTAGTTTCTCGGAAAATTTGTGCATTGCATCAAATTGATTGAATGCATCCATCGTTCGGCACAGAGGGGGAGTTGACCAGCTCTGCAGGCGTTCTGGTTGTGCGGTGGAAGCAATGTGAGGAGCCCATGGCCTTTTTTAAGACACTTTCCCTGCGTTTGCAGCTGTTGCTGGTGGTTTCCGGCGTGGTGCTGGCAGGCTTTGCCATCACCCTGTCGGTGCTGGCCACACGCATGACCAGCATGCAGCAAGCCGTTGCCATGGAATACGTGGAAGCGCTGACCGACAAATACAGCCGCCAGGCCATGGCCCCGCTGAACGTGGCCATCAGCGTCACGGACAGCATGGCCAAGTCCTACGAGGCCATGGTGCTGACCGGCAATACCAACCGTGAAACCGCCAATGCCATGATGCGCCAGGTGCTCGATGCCAACCCCGGCATCGTCTCTGCCTGGACCATCTGGGAGCCCAATGCCTTTGACGGCCGCGACGCCGAATACGCCAACACCAAGGCGCACGATGCCACAGGCCGCTTTGTGCCCTACTGGATTCAGGACGGCAAGGGTGGCCACTCCACCGAAGCCATCGTCGACTACGACAAGGAAAACTATTACCTCCTGCCCAAGCGCACGGGCAAAGTCACCATGCAGGAGCCTTACGTGTACAACTACGGTGGCCGCGAGATTTTGCAGACGGCGGTGACCGTGCCCATCAAGGTCAATGGCAAGTTTCTGGGCGTGGCAGGCGTGAGCGTGCCGCTGACCAATCTGCAGAAGATGGTGGAAGAAATTTCCATCTATGAAACCGGCTATGCCAGCCTGATTTCCAACCAGGGCATCTACGTGGGCGACGACGAAGCCAGCGTACTGGGCCAGCGCCTGGACAAGACCGGCCGCTTTGACGCTGCGCTGGGCCAGCAAGTGCTGGATGCCGTACAGAATGGCAAGGGGCTGCAGACCAGCTTTGATGACCCACGCCTGAATGGCGAGCAGGCCAACCTGTTCGTGGTGCCCATGAAGATGATGCTGACGGACACCCCCTGGGCATTCCTCGCCGTGGCGCCCGAAGACAAGGTGCTGGAAGACGTACACAGCATGCAGTGGCTGGCCGCCGTGCTGGGCGTGCTCAGCGTGCTGCTGACTTCTGCGGGACTGATCGTGGCCGTCAACCGTCTGGTGCTGCGCCCTCTGGGTGGTGAGCCTTCGGATGCCGCTGCACTGGCCGCCCGCGTGACCGAGGGCGATCTGACCCACCAGATCCGCCTGCAGCCTGGCGACAACTTCAGCCTGATGTTCCAGCTCAAGCGCATGCAGGAAAGCCTGGTGCGCCTGGCCTCCCAGGTGCGCGAAGGTGCGCAGTCGGTGGCAGCTGCCAGCTCGCAGATTTCCATGGGCAACCAGGACCTGTCCAGCCGCACGGAAGCGCAGGCCAGCTCGCTGGAGGAAACCGCCGCCTCCATGGAAGAGCTGGGCTCTACCGTGCGCCAGAACGCTGACAACGCCCACAGCGCCAGCAGCCTGGCACAGGAAGCGTCTTCGCTGGCCGAGCAAGGTGGCACTTCCGTGGCGCAAGTCATTGACACCATGCAGGTCATCAACAGCAGCAGCAACAAGATCGCCGACATCATCGGCGTGATTGACGGCATTGCCTTCCAGACCAACATCCTGGCCCTGAACGCTGCGGTAGAAGCTGCACGCGCAGGCGAGCAAGGCCGTGGCTTTGCCGTGGTGGCCGGTGAGGTGCGTACCCTGGCCCAGCGCAGTGCCGAAGCAGCCAAGGAAATCAAGGACCTGATCAGCGACAGCGTTGAGCAGGTACAGGCAGGTACCGAACAGGTCGGCCAGGCCGGTCAGACCGTGCAGCAGGTGGTGGAATCGATTCGCCGCGTGGCGACCATCATGCAGGAAATCAGTGCTGCCAGCCGCGAACAAAGCGCTGGCGTGGCGCAGGTGGGCGAAGCCGTTTCGCAGATGGATCAGACCACCCAGCAGAACGCAGCGCTGGTGGAAGAAATGGCTGCCTCGGCACGCAGCCTGCAGCAGCAGGCCCATGCACTGGTCGATACCGTGGCCATCTTCAAGTACTGATTGACCGTCACTGAAGACGCGCTCTGAAAAAAAGCCTTGCGGCACATGCTGCAAGGCTTTTTTGTTGAGGGGCGCTTGGCGCGCATCCACGCATCAGCGGGTGATGGCGTAGGCCAGCTGCCCCAGCCATTCATGCAGCGCCACCTGCCAGCGCAGCAGGCTCTCGGCCATGTGGTACTGGCTCCAGCCAGTGCTGCTGCCTGTGCGAAAGTCCACAGGGTATGGCGTGATCTGGCAGCCCACAGCTTCAAACTCGGGCACGGAGCGCGGCATGTGCCAGGCCGATGTCACCAGCAGCCAGCGTTCGTTCCTGCAGCGCTCGCCCAAGGTTTGCGCCACGCGCTGCGCATTTTCGCGGGTGGTGCGCGAGCCCTGCTCCATGTGCACACGCGCCATGTCCAGCCCTTGCTCGCGGTAGAACTGCGCGGCCAGCTGACCTTCGGTCACGCCCGTGGTGAGCAGCCGCCCTTCGCCGCCGCTGAAGATCAACTGCAGCTGCGGGTGCGCATGCATCCAGCCGACCGGCACCGTCATGCGTTCGACCGACTGCCCCAGCGGCACCTGTCCATGCGCCTGCCAGCTGGCCGGATGCTCCAGCGCACCGCCGAGCACGATCACGCCTGCATGTTCCTGCACACGCTCAGCCGCAGGCACGGCATAGCGGTTTTCCAGCGGCCGCAGCAAGGCATCCGGCCCGGCCTGAAAGCCCAGCAGCCCCAGTGCCACCAGCCCCGTCCACAGCATGCGGCGGGCGACTTTGGGCTTGCGGCTGAGTAGCAGCAAGGCCAGCAGCCACCACAGTGCCAGCCAGAACAGAGGCTGGGTGATGGCCGACAACAGTTTGGACACAACAAACACGGTGCATACCCTCTATGAATACAAGAGCAGCCAGCGCTTAATTTCAAAGGATTTGCGATATTTTTCTATCTAAAAACCAACAAAATCAAGCGCTAGCCGCTCTGATTGTGAGAGTGCGATTATTGACCAATGCCGCCGTGGGCCAGCGACCACTTGGCAGGGTTCTGCAGGAAGGACTGCCACACCGCCAGCTGCTCCACGGAGAAGCCGCCGCGCTGGAAGGCCATGGCCAGCACGTCCTGCCAGTTGCACAGCGCATGCACGCGCACGCCATGCTGGGCCAGCACGGCATCCGAGCCAAAGCAGCCGTAGTCAAACACCACGAACAGGTCTTCCACGCGCGCGCCCTGGCTGCGCAGCGCTTCGATGAAGTTGAGCTTGTACTGACCGGCTGAGACCATATCGTCCACCAGCAGCACCTTGCCGCCCGCCTGCACCACGCCTTCAATCTGGCGGCTGCCCACGGGGCGCTTGCGCACGTACTGCAGCGGCATGTCGAGCTTTTCGGCAAACCAGGCCGCAAAGGCAATACCACTCGATTCGCCCCCTGCCACGGCCGACAGCCCCTGCAGCGCACCGGCATCGAGCAGGCGCTGCACGCCCTGCTTCATCAGCTCACGGCGGATGGTGGGCAGCGAGATCAACCGCGTCGCATCCATATAGACCGGGCTGGCCCAGCCCGAGGGCAGGATAAACGCCGCATCGGTGCGCACTTCCACGCAGCCCGCATCAAGCAGCATGGCAGCTGCTGCATGTCGTAAAGATTCCGTCATCACTTGGTCTTTCTTTCCAGAGGTTGCGCGGCTCAAGCCGTGATTGCGAGCATGGTGTCCGCCAGCACCTGCGTGCCCAGCATGAAGTCGCCCAGCTCCATGGCCTCGTGCGGGTTATGCGAGCCATTCTGGTTGCGCACAAACACCATGCCCGAAGGCACACCACCATTGGCAAACAGCGCGGCATCGTGGCCCGCACCACTGGGGATGCGCTCGTGCGCAATACCGCGCTCGCGGCAGGCCCGGGCCATCAGCTCGCACAGCAGCGGATCGGTCACAGCAGGGTCACTGGTCAGGCGGCGGTCCAGCGCAAACTTCACGCCGCGTTCACGCTCGATCGAGGCCATTTCCGCCTGCACCAGCTGGTAGAAGGCTTCCAGCGTGTCACTGCTCTTGCTGCGCGCCTCAAAGCTGAAGTGCGCATAACCGGGCACGCGCGAGATGGAGTGCTCGGCAGGGTTGGTCTGCACCACGCCACAGGTCACGACCAGGTCCGTGCCGCGCTCCAGCAGCGCGCGCCAGTGGTTGTCCAGGCGCACGATCAGGTCCGAAACGGCAAACACCGCATCCTTGCGCAGCCAGCGCGGCACCACACCCGAGTGCTGGGCATCGCCAAAGCATTCAATCTTGTTGTGGCGCACATTGCCGCGAATGCCGCTGACCACGCCCACGGGAATCTCGCGCGCCACCATCACCGGCCCCTGCTCGATGTGCAGTTCCAGATAGGCGCGGATATCGGCGGGGTTGAACAGTTTTTCCTGGCGGCTGATGGCGTCAATATCTGCACCGCAGGCGGCCAGCGCATCGCGCAGCGTGATGCCGTCACCGCGGCGCTGCAGCGCCAGGTCTGCCGCTGTGAGCTTGCCCCAGAGCGCGCCCGAGCCCATGTAGGCCTTGCCAAACCAGGCACTTTCCTCGCCGCGAAAGCCAATCACCTTGAGCGGCGCAGGCAGCGTGATGCCTTCACGCTTGGCCGCCAGCAGCACCAGCAGACCGGCGATCACGCCGGCCAGACCGTCGTAGTTGCCGCCCTGCGGTACGGAGTCCAGGTGCGAACCACACCAGATGGCGGGTGTGCTGCGTGTGTCGGCGGGGTCGAAATAGATGAAATTGCCAGCGCGGTCCGTGGTCACATCCAGACCTTCGCTGCGCACAAATTTTTCCAGATAGGCAGCGCAGGCGTTCTCGCCTTCGCCGTAGCTGGCGCGGGTCACACCCACACCATCGAAAGTCAGCGCACGGATCTCAGCAAACAATTGCTGGGCCAACGGCTGTAGAGCATGCAGTTCCATATCAACATACCTGCATCACATGCCGTGTGCAGGCTTACAGGTTGCTAAGAAAGCATGCTACTGGCAACAAAGATACGTGTTACCCGCAAATCGCCGCAAAAAATACGCATGACATCTGGAGCAACAGGAATACCCGAAATCTGCCGCCCCTACGCCTGCAGGTCAAATAGCAAGAACTCGGCAGGAGCATTCCCCACAAATTCCAGCAGCGGCTCCTGATCCACCAGCAACGCATCCCCCGCCTGCAGCTGGTGGCCGGATACCTCCAGCGCACCCTGAATCAGCTGCACATAGGCCTTGCGCCCTGCAGGCAAGGCATGTGTGAACTGCACCGCTGCACCCTCGTGCGGCCGCAGCAAGCTGGCATAAATGCGGGCATCGGCACGCAGTCGCACCGAGCCCTGCGCCCCATCCGGCGAAGCCACCAGCCGCAGCGTGTTGGTCTTTTCGGCTTCGCTGAAACGCTTTTGTTCATAGCCAGGCGCCAGCCCCTGCTGGCTGGGCAGCAGCCAGATCTGCAGAAAATGCGTCTGCTGACCCTGGGCGTGGTTGTGCTCGCTATGCACCACGCCCGTGCCTGCTGTCATGCGCTGCACTTCGCCGGGCGTGATGGTCTGCACATTGCCCATGCTGTCCTCGTGCGAAAGCGCACCGTCGATGACGTAGCTGACAATTTCCATGTCGCGGTGCGGGTGCGCGCCAAAGCCTGCCCCGGGTGCAATGCGGTCTTCATTGATGACGCGCAGATTGCCCCAGCCCATATGGCGAGGGTCGTAGTAGCCCGCGAACGAAAAGCTGTGAAACGAGGTCAGCCAGCCGTGATCGGCAAAGCCTCGCTCCTGCGATGGACGGATACAAAACATCAACACACCTCCTTCCGGCAAACACCCCACTGTAAAAGCCTTGCTTTGTGTGCAACGCAAACCGGTTTGATGGCATCATTCAAACTCTTTGAATGGACTTGTCTTCTTCAGACATATTTCCTGCATGCCCAGCCCTCGTGATGTTTTAACCCCAGACAGCCTTGCCATGCTGCAGGTCATTGCCGACACCGGCAGTTTTGCAGCCGCCGCACGACAGCTGCAACTGGTGCCCAGCGCGCTCACCTACCGGGTGCGGCAAATGGAAGAAGCCCTGGATGTGCTGCTGTTTGACCGCAGCACGCGCCAGGCCCAGCCCACCGAAGCCGGGCAGGCCCTGCTGACCGAAGGTGCGCGGCTGCTGCAGGACATTGATGCCGTCGCCAATCGCGTGCGCCGCGTGGCCACAGGCTGGGAACCCGAGCTGACCATCGTGGCCGATGCCGTGCTCTCTCACAGCACGCTGCTGGATCTGGTCGAAGCCTTTTACGCGCTCAGCGCCCCTACGCGCCTGAAGCTGACGACAGGCACCCTGTCCGGCCCCATGGAATGCCTGATTCAGGGCCGCGCCGATCTGGCGCTGGGCATGACCCCCACCAACACCAGCGCCGCAGGCCTGCAGGTGCAGGACCTGGGCGATGTGCAGTTTGCTTTTGCCGTGGCACCCTTTCACCCGCTGGCGCAGCATGAAGGCCCTATCACGGACGAAGTCATGCGCGAGCACCGCCTCGTCGTCATCAGCGACTCCGCGCAGCGCGAACGCACCTCCATGGGGCTGCTCGACGGGCAGGACATCTTCACCGTGGACCACATCCAGGCCAAGATCGATGCCCAGGTGCGCGGTCTGGGCTGCGGCTTTCTCTCGCAAGCCATGGTCCAGCCCTATGTGGATGCAGGCCTGCTTGTCATCAAGCCCGTGGCGCGTGCGGCCCGCAATATCCGGGTACGCTACGCCTGGAAGAAAAGTGGCGGCGGCGGTCCGGGCAAGGCCTTGCAATGGTGGCTGGAACAATTGCAAAGCCCGGTGACCCAGCAGGCGCTGCTGGAGCAGCACCGCTACAGCTGGTTGCCACAACGCTGATTTTTCTTTTTCCCCATGACAGTTTCCTTGCCCTGTCCCTACCGAGGGCGCTTTGCACCATCGCCCACAGGCCCCTTGCACGCAGGCTCGCTGGTCGCGGCTCTGGCCAGCTGGCTGGACGCCCGTGCGCACCACGGCACCTGGCTGGTGCGCATCGAAGACATTGACCCGCCACGCTGCATGGCGGGGGCCGACCAGATCATCCTGCAGCAGCTCAGCCAGTGCGGGCTGCATTCCGACGAGCCGCCCGTCTGGCAATCCCAGCGCCACGCGCACTATGCGGTGGCACTCGAGCAGCTGCGTGCAGCGGGTCTGGCCTATGCCTGTGGCTGTACCCGCAAAGACATCGAACATGCCTGGCAGCAACGGGGCCTGACGCACGAGCGCCATGTCGAGCGCCCCTACCCCGGCACCTGCCGCGATGGCCTGCACGGCAAGGCTGCACGCAGCTGGCGTTTTGCGCTGCAAAAATATATAGAAAATTGGCATCCAGCGCTTGATACACAAGCGCTGACAGCTCCTTTTTTCATAGATAAAAAACATCTCCTGCACTGGCAGGACCGCAGACTTGGCCCTGAGCAGCAGGACCCCACACAGGTCGCAGGCGACTTTGTGCTGCAGCGCGCAGACGGGCTGTATGCCTACCAGCTGGCCGTGGTGGTAGACGATGCGCTGCAGGGCATCACCGATGTGGTGCGCGGCGAAGACCTGACTGACAACACCCCGCGCCAGTTGCTGCTGCAGCATGCGCTGGGCTTGCCACACCCACGCTACCTGCACACACCGCTGGTGCGCATGCCTGACGGAGAAAAACTCTCCAAACAGCACGGAGCCCCCGCTGTGGATGTGAGCGATCCGCTGGCCGCCTTGAACACGGCGGCACAGAACTTGCAACTGCAGGCCGTAAGCCCTGCAACCACGCTGGCAGACGCACTGCAGCAGTGGGTGAACGAATGGCGAGCCACATACAATAGCCGGCGTGACTGAGCATCAAAACACCACCATGGCTGACACAGCCCCCAACACTGCCGCAGCAGGCCAGGCGCCTGCCGATGTGGCACATCCCCGCACCATTCGTAGTTTCGTTCGCCGCACTGGCCGCGTGACCACCGGACAGGCCAAGGCCTTTGAAGAGCTGGGCCCCAAGTTCCTGCTGCCTTACACCGGCCAGCCACTGGACCCGCAGGCCGCCTTTGGCCGCCCCGGCAAGCTGATTCTGGAAATCGGCTTTGGCATGGGAGAGGCCACGGCCCACATCGCACGCGTGCGCCCCGATGACAACTTCCTGTGCTGCGAAGTGCACGAGCCCGGCGTGGGCGCGCTGCTCAAGCGCATTGGCGAGCAGGACATCCACAACATCCGCATCCTGCAGCACGATGCCGTCGAAGTGATCGACTTCATGCTGCCCGAAGGCATGCTGGACGGCGTGCACATTTTCTTCCCAGACCCCTGGCACAAGAAAAAGCACAACAAGCGCCGCTTGATCCAGTCACCACTGGTTGCCAAGCTTGCCAGCCGCCTCAAGAGCGGTGGCTACATCCACTGCGCGACCGACTGGGAACCCTACGCCGAGCAAATGCTGGAAGTGCTGGGTGCCGAAGCCCAGCTGGCCAACACCGCAGAAGGCTATGCACCCAAGCCTGATTACCGCCCTCTCACCAAGTTTGAGAACCGCGGTCTGAAGCTGGGACATGGCGTCTGGGATCTGGTGTTTGTAAAGCGCTAACCCCCCTCTACCGCCCAACCGCCCCGAACATTCATGCGCATTTTGCAAAATCTGGTCCAGATGACCGAGCAACGCGATCACCTTCGCCTGGAGCTCTCCGTCCTTTCCACTTTTTTGCAGCTGCCACATATCCAGAGTGTTCGGGCGCTGGAACTGCTCAAGCTCGAAGACGCTTACTGGGTACGTCCACGCACCTGGCTGCACAACGACCAGCTGGTCACCGCTGCGCAGGACTTCATGAACGACCCGGCACGCAAGCCGCTGCAGTCGCTGCCCCATCTGCAGGAATGCATTGCGCAGCGCGCCCGGCAGACGCATCAGACGGGCGTTCACGGGCAATACATTCTGTGGCTGCCGGTCTGGATGCACGAACAGGTCCATGCCTGCATCGAAATCATTCGCTCCACGCCCCCCAGCAAGCATGAGCTGGATGTGATTCTGGGCATCTTCACGGTCTACCAGAACTACCAGAGCCTGCTGGACTACAGTGAGCGCGATGCACTGACCGGCCTGCTCAACCGCAAGACCTTTGATGAACACCTGCTGCGCTTTGCCGCCCAGGTGCATGACTACGAGGAGCAGCCCTGGCTGGCCGTGATCGATATTGACCACTTCAAGCAGGTCAATGACCGCTTTGGTCACCTGTTTGGCGATGAAGTTCTGATTCTGGTGGCCAATCTGCTGCGCAATGCCTTTGGCACCCAGCACCGCATCTTCCGCTTTGGTGGCGAAGAGTTTGTGGTGCTCATGCCCCCCATGCGGCGCGAAGCGGCACAGGCGGCGCTGGAAGCCTTCCGGGAAACTGTGGCCCGGCACGCCTTCCCACAGGTAGGCTCCGTGACCGTCAGCATTGGCTTTGCCTGCGCCAAGCTGTGCGCGCCTATTGAAATTCTGGGGCAGGCTGATCAGGCCCTGTACTTTGCCAAGGAGCACGGCCGCAACCGTGTCTGCCAGTACGAGCAGCTCAATGCCGAAGGGCAGCTGCACCACGCACAGGTCTCACACAACGATATCGAGCTGTTCTGAGAGCAGACAGATAGCCTCAGGCCTCGGTGCACACCCTGTCGCGCCCCTGGTGCTTGGCCTGGTAGAGCAGACCGTCTACGCGCTGCAGCAGCGCTTCCATGGACTCGCCCTTACGGCACTGCGTCACCCCAAAGCTGCAGGTCAGCTGCAGTTGCAGGCCATCGCCCTTCCAGGGCTCGCTGCGCACCACCTGCGCCAGACGCTGCGCCACTTCACTGGCCTGCTCCAGCTCGGTATCAGGCAGGCAGATCACGAATTCTTCACCGCCAAAACGCGCCATCCAGTCCTGCTCCGCACGCAGGGCATGCTGCAGACGCTGGGCAATGACGCGCAGCACGGCATCACCCACCGCGTGGCCGTGCTTGTCATTGATTCGCTTGAAGTGGTCAATGTCCGTAAAAATGATGCTGAAGGCCCGGCCTTCGCTCATGCATTGATCCAGCTCCAGCGGCAGGCGCTGCTCCATGGCTCGCCGGTTGTATGCACCGGTGAGCACATCCACCTGCGACAGGCGCTTGACTTCTTCCACCAGCTCGGAGAGTTCCTGCGTGCGCTCCTTGACCAGGCCATCGAGCTCCTTGATGTGCCGATCCAACTCGCCCTGCAGATGGTGAAAGCCCTGCACCACCAGATCAATTTCATCGCTGCGCTCATGCCGCGTGCGCTGAATCTGCAGTGGCTGACTCACCGCCTCCGGCCGCAGATGGCGCACAAAGTCCGCAATCTGACGCAAAGGCAGACCCAGGTCACGCCGGATCACCCAAGCCACCATGATGCACATCAGCACCGTAAAAATCAGATAGCCAGGGATCACATGCTTTTGCGACTCCCACAGCAGATTGCGGTGGTACTCCGGATCAGCCCAGACCTCGATCGTGCCCAGCACCTGATCCTTGCCATCCGGAGAATGGATGACCGCTTCATACGAAGGCGCATCATGCACAGCCTTGCTGCGCCCGGCCGTCAGCACTTCCCCCGTCAGAGCCACATGAATATGCACGGTCCCTACCGCCTCAATTTCGGTGAGTCGTCGCAAATGGTTGTTCAGGCGCTCGCGGTCAATATCCCACAGCGCATGGCCGATGGCGCGGCTGCTGGTTTCCACAATCAGCGCCATGGTGTCGAAGAACTGCTTTTCCTGCAGTGAACGCTCCACCCATACCTGTACGCCGCCAATGCCTACCAGACACACCATGGCCAAAGCAACAATGCGTTGCAGCATGCGTGTGGAGATGGATCGGAATTCAGAATGGCGACTTGGCATGGCGGTCAGGATGCCCCGTCAATGCAGCAGCCTGTGAATATCAAAATCATAGCGCTTCAGATGAGGGTTCAGGTATTTGCTGAACTGTCTGAAGTCCAAGCTCACCATGCTACCCGCCCCCAGTCTTTGTTCAAAGCGTTTACTGTTGCTGACATCAAAGAGCATGAACATGGGGCGCTTTTGCTCCAGCCCTTCATCTGCGAAATCCACACCATGGTGGTAATCGAACAGCATGACCATGGACCATGCGCCCGCCAGAAAATGGCCGCCGGCCATGGCGGTCAGCTGCCCTTTGCGCAACTTTTCCAGTGCCTGTGCCGAGGTATTGATGCCGCTGAACACGGCATCCGTTCCCGGCACACCGCCCTGTTCTTCCCAGGCCTGCATGGCACCAAGCGCCATCACATCATTGCCACTCCACACCATGCGTGCCTGCGGATAGCGGCGAAACAAGCCTGCAGCCTGTTGCTGGGCCTTATCCTGCCGCCACTCGCCATAGACCAGCTGCATGAGCTTGACTGCTCCTCCGGCCTCACTCACTGCCTTGAGCAAGCCCTGATTGCGGGTAATGGAAACAGGGGTTGAACGGTCACCAGCAATGGCCAGCATCTGCCACTGGCCTTGTTCATCTCGCCATTCCGGGTGTTTCTGAGCCTCTGCAATCAAGGTCTTGGCTGTGCGGTAGCCGGCATCTTCAGCGTTGGATTCCAGGCTACCCAGCCAGAATGGGAAACGCGCTCTGGGCAACCCCACCTGCGGGCGCAAATCCTCATGAATGCCACTGAACGCCATGAAGGCCTTGATGCCTGAGCCCTCCAGCGCCTTGAGCACGCTGGGTGCCACGCTGTACTCGTTGCTGAAAAGCAGGTAGTCCGGGCGCTCCTGCGCAGGCAGCTGTGCCAGGGCCTGCGCCAGCTCCATGGGCTTGAGCCGGTCGCGCTCGACAGTCACCACACTCAGGCGCATTCCCAGACTATCTGCTGCCTTGCGCATGGCATCGGTCGCCGAGATCCAGAAGATCTCATCAGACATGCCGGGGTTGATGAAAACCACAGACTGCGCCTGTACCAGGCCACCCGTCAGGAGACATACGGTCGCCACCCATAGCCTGGGCCAAAACTGCCAGCAGCGCTGACACACTGCGCACAGCAGCAGCTTGCATGTTTGCATATGTCTGGATCTCATCATCAGGTAGCCCTCACAGGTCCCAGTATGTGGCAGGCATGAAGATAGCGGCTGCTATCCTTCCATAAAAAAACCAGAAGGCAGTACTGCCTTCTGGTTTTCAGGGGAAGTGTAAGACGCAATCAGATGCGCTCAGCCACCCAGGCCTGCACCGATGCCAGTGCAGCAGGCACGGCCGCAGCGTCAGAGCCGCCAGCCATGGCCATGTCAGGCTTGCCGCCGCCCTTGCCGCCCACTTGCTGGGCCACAAAGTTCACCAGCTCACCGGCCTTGACCTTGGCGGTTTCTGCCTTGGTCACGCCAGCAGCCAGCTGCACCTTGTCGCCGTCTACAGCTGCCAGCACGATCACAGCCACGCCCAGCTTGTCCTTGAGCTTGTCCATGGTCTCGCGCAGGGTCTTGGCATCAGCGCCATCCAGCTTGGCAGCCAGCACCTTCACGCCCTTGACGTCTGCGGCTTGCGTAGCCAGCTCATCTCCCTGGCTGGAAGCCAGCTTGCCCTTGAGGGCAGAGATTTCCTTTTCCAGCGCCTTGATCTGGTCCAGCGCCGAACCAATGCGGTGGTTCAGTTCTGCCACAGGTGCCTTCAGGGCCGCAGCAGCCTGGTCCACGGTGGATTCCAGCGACTGCAGATAGGCCAGTGCGTTCTCACCCGTCACCGCTTCCACACGGCGCACGCCAGCGGCCACGCCGGATTCGGCCACGATCTTGAACAGACCGATATCGCCGGTGCGTTTCACGTGTGTACCGCCGCACAGTTCACGGCTGGTGCCAATGTCCAGCACGCGCACGGTTTCGCCGTACTTTTCACCGAACAGCATCATGGCGCCGGTGGCCTTGGCGGAGTCGATGTCCATCACGCGCGCATCGGTGGCTGTGTTGGCCAGGATTTCCTGGTTTACACGGCGCTCGATTTCGCGGATCTGCTCAGCCGTGATGGGTGCGTTGTGCGCAAAGTCAAAGCGTGTGCGGTCTGCATTGACCAGCGAGCCCTTTTGCTGCACATGCTCGCCCAGCACTTCGCGCAGCGCCTTGTGCATGATGTGCGTGACCGAGTGGTTGCGCATGGTGGCCGCGCGCAGCTGGGTGTTGACCTCAGCCTGCACGGCATCGCCCACCTTCAGGCTGCCGGACTCCAGCACGCCGTGGTGACCAAACACATCGGCCTTGATCTTCTGGGTGTCTTCCACCGCAAACACACTGCCTGCGGCGCTGATAACGCCCTGATCGCCCACCTGGCCGCCGGACTCTGCATAAAAAGGAGTGGTATCCA
>JAEZZU010000211.1 GCA_023418355.1 Pseudomonadota bacterium
TGATGGCTAAGACCGTTGCAGACGTGATGAACATGGTGAAGGAGAATGAGGTCAAGTTCATTGACCTGCGCTTCACCGACACCCGCGGCAAGGAGCAGCACGTAACTGTGCCTGTGTCGCACTTTGATGAAGACAAGTTCACTTCGGGCCACGCTTTCGATGGCTCGTCGATCGCTGGCTGGAAGGGTATCGAAGCATCCGACATGCTGCTGATGCCTGAACCCAGCACTGCCAACATCGACCCATTCTTTGAAGAAACCACCCTGTTCCTGCAGTGTGATGTGATCGAACCCGGTGACGGCAAGGCCTATGACCGCGACCCACGTTCCGTGGCCAAGCGCGCTGAAGCCTATCTGAAGTCTTCCGGTCTGGGTGACACCGCTTACTTTGGTCCAGAACCCGAATTCTTCATCTTCGACGGCGTGCGCTGGAGCACTGAGCCCAACAACCCCTTCTACGAAATCGAAGAGTACGAAGCACCCTGGAACAGCGGCGCCAAGTTTGAAGGCGGCAACCGCGGCCACCGTCCTCGCGTCAAGGGCGGTTACTTCCCCGTGCCCCCCGTCGACAGCACACAGGACATGCGTGCCGAGATGTCCCTGATCCTCGAATCCCTGGGCATCCCTGTCGAAGTGTTCCACCACGAAGTGGCTGGCGCTGGCCAGAACGAACTGGGCACCAAGTTCTCTACCCTGGTAGAGCGCGCTGACTGGACCCAGGTGCAGAAGTACGTGATCTGGAACGTGGCCAACACTTATGGCAAGACCGCGACTTTCATGCCCAAGCCCTACAACGGCGACAACGGCTCGGGTATGCACGTGCACCAGTCCGTATGGAAGGACGGCAAGAACCTGTTCGCAGGCGACGGCTATGCTGGCCTGTCTGACTTTGCCCTGTACTACATCGGCTGCATCATCAAGCACGCTCGTGCACTGAACGCGATCACCAACCCTTCTACCAACTCGTACAAGCGTCTGGTGCCCGGTTTTGAAGCGCCTGTGAAGCTGGCTTACTCCGCCAAGAACCGTTCCGCATCCATCCGTATTCCTTACGTGGCCAACCCCAAGGGTCGTCGCGTGGAAGCTCGCTTCCCCGATCCAATGATGAACCCCTACCTGGGCTTTGCTGCCCTGCTGATGGCAGGTCTGGACGGCGTGGAAAACAAGATCCATCCCGGCGAAGCTGCGACCAAGGACCTGTACCACCTGCCCCCAGAGGAAGACAAGCTGGTGCCTACCGTGTGCCACAGCCTGGACCAAGCGCTGGAAGCACTGGACGCAGACCGCACCTTCCTGACCAAGGGCGGCGTGTTCTCCGATGCCATGATCGATGCCTACATCGAGCTGAAGATGGGCGAAGTGACTCGCTACCGCCAGTCCGTACACCCTGTCGAATACGACATGTACTACTCGCTGTAAAGCATGGGCTTGCTGTGCTCCTGCAAGGGAGCACAGCCCATCTGCAAAAAAATGGCAACCATGGGTTGCCATTTTTTTCGGAAAACTTCACGGAATGCGCGCAATCAATCAAAGACAAGCCATGCGGCACATTGCAAAATGCTGCGACCCCTCAAGAGGGAATGGGATGGATTCTTTTGATTGGAGGCCGAAAAAAATGCAACGATGGATCGTCATGCTGGCAGGAGGCTGCATCAGCACAGTCATGCTGCACGGAGTCGCTCTGGCTCAGAATCAGATATACCGCTGCGGCAATGAGTACACCAACAACGCCACCATCGCCAAGCAGCGCAACTGCCAGGTGGTAGAGGGCGGGCATGTGACTGTGGTGCACACCGACAGCCCCCGCTCCAGCAGCAAAGCTGCTTCCAGCGCAAACAGCAAGCCCAGCCCGAACCGCGCAGCAAAAGTAGACCCCAGCCAGCAAAAATCGCGTGACAGCGATGCCCGCAGCATCTTGCAGGCGGAGCTGGAAAGAGCACAGCAAAAGCTTCAAGCGCTCCAAGAGGAATACAACGGCGGCAATCCCGTCAAAACTGCACTGGAGCTGCGCAACCCACAGGTCTACAACGAACGGCTGGATGCCCTGAAAGCCAATATCGCACGCCAGGAGGCCGATATCGCAGGCATTCAGCGTGAACTCTCGCGCCACAAAGGCAATTAATTCATAGATTTCATTTCATGCCTCTAGATTCCTCCAGCCCCGCCCAGCGCTTTGCCGCACTGGATCTGCTGTCCACACTGGCCGCTGTGGTCGATCAGCAAGGCCTGCTCATATTTGCGAATGCCGCACTGGAAAGCGCCATGGGCATTTCGCGGCGCATGCTGGAGGGCAGCGAGTTTGCCCAATACCTGTCCACCCCCTCACTGCTGCAAAGCGGCCTGCATGCTGCAGATGGTCAAAGCTATGCAGCCATGAGCTTTGATACCAGCCTGCTGTGCAACAGTCAGGATGCGCTGTTTGTGCACGTCACCGTCACTCCGGTCGAGCACACGAACTACAAGCTGATTGAACTGTGGGTGCTGGAGCAGCAAGCCCGGCAAGACCGCGAGGAGCGCCTGGTCGAACAGGCCCAGGCCAACAAGGAACTGGTCCGCAACCTGGCCCATGAGATCAAAAACCCGCTGGGGGGCATTCGTGGCGCCGCGCAATTGCTGGAAATGGAACTGGACAGCAAGGAGCTGCACGAATACACCCAGGTCATCATCCATGAGGCAGACCGCCTGCAAAGCCTGGTGGATCGCCTGCTGGCACCGCACCGCCACCCCCATCAGCTCACCGACCTCAATATCCACGAAGTCTGTGAACGCGTGCGCTCGCTGGTGCTGCTTGAATATCCACAAGGGCTCAAGATCAAGCGCGACTACGACATCTCGATCCCGGAATTCAAAGGCGACCGGGAACAGCTCATTCAAGCCCTGCTGAACATTGTGCAGAATGCAGCGCTGGTGTTGTCCGACAGTATTGCCAATGGTGATGATGCTGAAATCACCTTGCGTACGCGCGTTGCACGCCAGGTCACAATTGGCCGTCAGCGCCACAGACTGGCATTGGAATTGCATGTCATAGACAACGGCCCCGGCGTACCGGATCACATCAAGGAGCGGATTTTCTTCCCTCTGGTGACCGGACGGGATGGAGGCTCAGGTTTAGGACTTCCCTTGGCGCAGACCTTTGTGCAACGCCATCACGGTCTTATTGAATGCGAAAGCATCCCTGGGCGCACGGACTTCCGTATTCTGATCCCGCTGCCATAAGACTTCGGGCCGACAACAATGCACAGCAACGGAAGGTAAACACAGCATATGAAGCCGATCTGGATAGTAGATGACGACCCCTCGATCCGCTTCGTCTTAGAAAAGGCGTTGGCTCGCGAGAATCTGGAAACCCGCAGTTTCAGCAACCCTCGTGAAGTGCTCCATGCACTGGCGGAAATTCCTGAAGGCGACCCATCGCATCAAGGCCCCCGGGTACTGGTCAGCGATATCCGCATGCCCGGCGGCTCCGGTCTGCAGTTGCTGGAAGAGGTACATACCCAGCACCCAGACCTGCCCGTCATCATCATGACGGCCTATTCGGACCTGGACAGTGCCGTCTCCGCTTTCCAGCGCGGCGCATTTGAATATCTGCCCAAGCCTTTTGACCTGCCCAAGGCGGTAGAGCTGATCCGCCGTGCCGTGGAAGAAACCGAGCACGAGCAGGTGACCGAAGAGCGCATCAGTGCCATGCCAGAAATGCTTGGCCAGGCACCAGCCATGCAGGATGTGTTCCGCGCCATTGGTCGCCTGAGCCAGAGTGCGGTGACCGTGTTGATCACCGGTGAGTCCGGTGCCGGCAAGGAGCTGGTAGCACGTGCACTGCACAAGCACTCCCCTGTTTCCAATGGCCCCTTTGTGGCCATCAATACGGCAGCCATCCCCAAGGATTTGCTGGAGTCCGAGTTGTTCGGTCACGAACGCGGCGCGTTCACGGGCGCACAAACCCAGCGCCGGGGTCGCTTTGAACAGGCCGAAGGCGGCACCCTCTTCCTCGATGAAATTGGCGATATGCCGTTTGATCTGCAGACACGCCTGCTGCGCGTGCTCTCGGACGGCCAGTTTTATCGCGTGGGCGGTCACACTGCCGTCAAAAGCAATGTGCGCGTGATTGCAGCCACCCACCAGAATCTGGAGCAGCGCGTCAAGGACGGCGTCTTCCGTGAAGACTTGTTCCACCGCCTGAACGTGATTCGTCTGCGTCTGCCCTCGCTGCGCGAGCGTGCGGAAGACATTCCCATGCTGGTCAGACACTTCCTGCAGCGCAGTGCCAAGCAGCTGGGCGTAGAGCCCAAGCGCATCTCCGAAGCCGCGCTGCAGCGCCTGGTGCAATTCAAGTTTCCGGGCAACGTACGTCAGCTGGAGAACATCTGCCACTGGCTGACAGTGATGGCCCCTGCACAGCAAATTTCCCTGCAGGACCTGCCTCCTGAGGTGCTGGAGGGTGATGGCAAGCAAACCCCTCTGCCAGCTTCTGCAGTAGCAGAGAGTCAGCCACAGGATGCCCCAGCACCCTTGCCCAGCATCTCTACACCGCAGGTCGCCGCAGAAAGCATGGCCACTGCTGACAACTGGAGAACGCTGCTGGAAGCCGAGGCACGCAAACTGCTGCAAAGCGAAGGCAAAGATGTCTGGGACATTCTGAGCCAGCAGTTTGAATCCAGCCTCATCACCACGGCGCTCACACTGACCCATGGGCGCAGAATGGAAGCAGCACAGCGCCTGGGGATTGGCCGCAACACCATCACCCGGAAAATCCAGGAGCTGGGCTTGGACAACGCAGAACGTCTGGCGCAGGACGAAGTCCGCTAACCCTGCACTGCCGCACTGCAAAATGCCGTTCACCTTCGTGGACGGCATTTTGTTTTTGGCGAACGTCACACTTGTAGCGGTTTGTACTCACTTAGCAGACAGCACTGCATACAAGACGCCATCACCCTGCAGTCGGTGACCAGGACCATGACTTGCGACACCCCCGCCATTCGTCCTACACCTACCGTTTATCTCTACCGACCATCAAAAAATTGCAGTCGTTGACAATTGATTGCTGCGGTGCAAAAAGCCGTACATGCATCCATTGCTTCACCATATGCGGTTTTACATCTCCCCATCAGCAGCACCGTCTGCGCCCCAGCTACTCCCTGCCGAAAACGCCTACTCCTTCAGCGTCGTCGAGATACAGACGCGCTTGCTGGCAGAGCTGGAGAACAAATACTGGCACAAACATTTTGCACACTGCCCCTATTACGTATCTGGCCGCAGTTACGACCAGTACCAGCCAGCCTATGAGCTGGGCTGGCTCAATGCCATGCAGCACCCTCACTCAAGCTTTGACGCACTCGAGGCACATCTGGCTCAGCAATGGAGCAGCCAGCGCAGCACCAGTCTGCTGTCATGGAATGAGGTGAGCCTGGCGGTTCAGGATGCCTGGAAGCATGCGCTGCTGCAGCAACAGGCATGGCGCAAGCCTGCAGCACCCACCACCTCACTGACACCCGAGATGAGCAAGGTACTGCAGTCCCTCTACAGGCGCTGCGTGCAGCTGTCCAGTGAACTGGCACGCCTTGCAAGCATGCAGGCGGGTGACTTTGTCATTGAAGTCATTCATCAACATGCCCGCATGTTCCGCAGCTTTTCGCGCAGCCTGGCCAAGCTCTGCGCAACGCCACGTCCGCCGCTGTCATTGAGCCACTGGCTGGTGCACCAAGTGCGTCGACACTGGAGCTCCATGCAGTCTCGCCTCCTGGAAGCAGACCCGGAGTCCCTGCTGCTGGAGTGTGAGCAAAAAGAAAGTGAACTGCTGCAGGCCTATCAAAAGGCTTGCGAACACAAGTTGCCAGAAGACGTACACCACATCTTGCAGCAGCAAACCCTGCAGCTGAGACAGCAACTGGAAAAGCTGCGTCTGGCACGTACGCTCCGGGACTTCTGAGCACAGACAGTCATGTGCCGTAATGCTGTAGTCCACAAAACTTGCTTTATCTCGGGCGATCTTCCCACAGACCATGCAAAGCATCCGATTCAACAATTGCTTGCATGCAAGGTCAGCACATGCTGGCACAGTAGGTGAAGGGATTTAAAAATGACAATGCACTACACAGGCGCTTTACTGGGACGAGACGCAGTCATAGAGTTTCCAGAGAGTACAGCGTATGTGAGCTATTCAGTGCGCGGAGAGCTGAAGTGGAAGGTGACAGACAAACACGGCAATGTCACCCATGGGCAGGAGCGCCTGAGTTACTTGCAACTGTCTGACACGCTACATTTCTTGAACTGGGTGGAAAAAACAGGCTTTACCGTCAGCCAGGTCATCGATACAGAGACATGCACCGTCAAGGCATTCTGGTCCTATGCCGATGAAATGAGCGATTCGGGCCATCGTGCTTCCATGTTTGTGAACGGCACCTTCCGTTTCGCCTGAGTACAAGCGCTACCCCATAAACAAACAGCCCTTGCACTCGGCAAGGGCTGTTTGTTTTCGCTCGTCAGTGCACGCTTAACGCTTGATTTCACTTTCCACCACCAGATCCAGCACATCCACGTATTTGGAGGCATCGGCTGGTGCGTTCTGGTTGGTGTAGCGCTTGATGCGAAGAATATTGCGCACATGCGGGTGCTTGCTGTAGCCCTCAATGGAGCCGTAGTAATTGCTCCAGGGACCAAAGCTTTGCTTGAGGCCCTGGGCATCGTATTTCACTTCCCGCACTTGCAGGCACTGCGCATTCTCCATCAGCGGATGGGTACAGGCCACCTTGTCGGGAGCAACTTCCAGGAAAACCTGCTCGCTCGGACCATACAGCGTTTCATACGTGGGCTTGCCCTTGAGTTCCCAGACCACGCCACCCTGGAAGGTCAGTGCCAGCACCGGCGCAGTCGCGGAGCCAGCAATCTTCCAGGACTGGACCTTGGGCAACTGCTGTGCCACATGGCGCTCCAGAGTCACCAGCTTTTCATCATTACAGGCCATCATGGTGGAAACCATGCGGCTGATCTGCAGCGCATCGCCCTGCGTTTCATAGCCGCCATGCATGTGATTGCACAGGCGTTTGACCACCAGTGCATTCGCATCTGTGAACTGCAGTTCCACGGGAACGCGACTGTCCACAACAGCCTGCTGCCACTGCATGTTGGTACTGCCATCCACATCACGTACCTGGTTCAACTGCCAGTGATGGGTCTGCAGCGAGACGGGCGTCGATGCGCTCGTAGGTTGTGGACGCTTTTGCACATCCGTGGCATGCGTGCACCCCAGTGCAAAAGTGGTGAGTACGCAGGCTGCAGCAATTGATTTCAAAGACGACATCGCGCCATTTCCTTTTCGTTATGAACTACCCACGCACTCCTGCCAACCAGAGGTTGGTAGATGCTTGCAAAGCTTGTCGCCTTTGCTTCGAAAGCATCTTTTCAAGGACAGCGTGAGTCGGGTCTAGGCATATGAAACTGCAGCTTTGAGCTTGCCCTCAGAAGGGCCTGTGGCTGCAGTTCGTTGTATCCAATTGTTCTGTGAGATTTCTTCCCGATACGTTTTGAGACAAATTACCCGAAAAACAGCAGTGTTTTGTCTGAGTACACTACCTTTAAAGCTCCTAAAAAGTGAGCAACTTAAACGAAAATAAGCTAGTTTTTTTCACAAGGTGCACAATGACGGTTTTACGGAATTCGGTCATGTCTCTGGTACACATGGGCAAGTCAACACACGGGATGAAAGCTGCTTTTACAGGCCTTGGCATCGCAATGCTGCTGGCCGGTTGTTCGGGTCTCGGGCATAGCCAGAACCCGGAAGCCATGCCCAAGGTGGAAGAGCAGTTTGGCTCTGCTGCGACGTATTCCCGCATGTTTGAAGCCACCCCCGCACAGACCTGCGAAGCGGCACGCCGGGCGCTGCTCAGCCAGGGCTACGTCATCAACAAGGCAGACAAGGAAGTGGTGGAAGGCCAGAAGAGCTTTCAGCCCAAGTCAGACCGCCATGTGCAGATGAACATCCGTGTGACCTGCGTGGTCGAAGGCAGCGACAACACACTCAGCGTAGGCTTTGTGAGCGCGCTGCAGGATACCTTTGCCCTCAAGATGGCCAGCAATTCCGCCAGCGTCGGCGTGAGCATGCTCGGCACCGTGTCCGTACCTGTGACCGCCGGGCACGACTCCATGATCAAGATTGGCAGCGAAACCGTCAGCAGCGACAAGTTCTACGACAGCTTCTTTGAGCTCATGCATCGTTACCTGCTGGTCGACACCGCTGCTGCCAGCACAGGCAGCAAGTAACACTTCCTTCCAAAGGCTGCAGCTGCAGCCACTGAGGTGAGTGTTTACCGCAGATTTTTCTCCGTTTTTTATAGCTTAAAGCGCAGCATTCTTGAGCTTGCGCAGAAAGTTTCTTCTTCGCTGGCATGACACTTTGCGCCCATGCTGGATGGCACAGCAGCCATACAGCCTGACCACGGAGGAAAACATTCATGCAAGCGTTTCGTATCGTCATGATTGGTGCAGGGGAAACCGGCGCACCATTGCTTCAGCAACTGCTCCAGTCTGGCTTCGTACAGGTACTGGGCGTGGCCGATCTGAACCTGGAACTGCCAGGCATTGCCCTGGCCCGCGAACACGGCGTGCCCGTGTCGGACAACTTCATGGACTTTGTGCGTAAAGGCCAGGAGGTGGACATCATCATCGACGTCACCGGCGTCGCCAAGGTGCGCGAACAGCTGCGCCAGTACATGGTGGAAAGCGGCAATACGCACACGCTCATCATGCATGAGCGGATTGCCCTGCTCATGATGTCGCTGTCCGCAGGCAAGCTGGTGGACGGCAAGCATGGCACACAGGCCTACGCTTGACAATTCATAGCTGCCAGCGCTGACTGCATCTGCGTTAGAGCCATATTTCTTCATAAAAAATGGCTACCCATGGGTAGCCCTTGCTGATGGCGGTGCAGCCCTGCAGCTGCTTACAGCACGCTGCCAATGCCCAGCAGCTGCTGCAGGGTCTGGGGTTGCTCGTTGAGCTTGAACTCACCTTCCGAGAAGCTCAGGGTCGCGCTCACACCGTCTGCACTTTGCTTGAGGATGCCGTTGTCGATCAGCATTTCCAGGCGCTTTTGTACGCCCTCCTCCACGGCAGCCTGCAGTTCGTCTTCCTCGACCTCGCTCTCCATCTGCTCCAGCAGTTCGACATAGTCGTTGCGCACACGGCCGTCCATCAGGAGCTTGATCAGCTTCACAGGCATGGACAGCTTCACCTGCCCGGCCAGGTCCATGGCAGGGTCAAAGGCTTGTGGCTGCTCGCCCACATAGCGCAGGAAAGCAGACAGCGCCACTGGACCATCGCTGCTGTCCATGCTCAGACGCTGGATCTGCAGCTCGGGCTTGCCTTCCAGCAGCTGGGGCAGGCTTTGAACCAGCTGGTCGACCTGCTCGTCCGTGCTGCCTGCCGTCTGCATCATGCCCATCCACTGCTCAAACCAGGGCGCATTGATATTGCTGGCCTGCATCTGCAGCAGGATGTTCTTGGTGCTGAAGCTGGGGCTTTGCAGTTCCTTGACATGCAGCGACATGTCCGAACTCAGCAACTGCTGCTGCAGCTGGTTGTTGCTCTTGAGCTCTACGCCCTCCACGCTGAAAGTGGATTCTTCGGCGGCATCGCGCACGCTCAGACGCTCGATCTGCATGGTGCTGGGCCCCACCCAGAAGCTGTAGCCCTGAGGAATGCGGGCATCAAATGTCAGCTCCGCACCGGCCATATCCATGCGGCTGCCGTCCTGCTCTTCGGCATGCACTGCTGGCATGCGTGCAAAGCCCTTGGTGGCATCCAGTTCTGCGGACAGCGTCCACTCCATCTGCAGACCACCCCATGTCAGAGCGGAACCATCTTCAAACGCGGCCTTGAAGCTCGGCGACACCAGGTGGTTGGACGTCGCGCCGGACCAGTCTGCCAATGCCGTCCACTCCAGCGGTGCGCGCTGCTCCAGTGCCTTCACCAGCGCAGGGTCTGTACCCTCGGGCAACAGGAAACGGGAAACCACTTTGGCCGCCTTGCCCATGGGCCAGGGACCATGCAGGATGTCATGCTTGGCCGTGATTTCATAGGTGTCATCTTCGGTGGCAATAGACCACAGCGTCGTGGCCTTGGAGCTGATGATGCCGCGCTCATAGTCCATCACCTGCACGGTAACGCCGCTGCCCTCCGCCCAGGAATCTGCCGTTTGCACGATGGCTTGCTCAATACGCCCGCCCACGTAATAGCTGGTTGCCAATGCGCCAGCGACAGCCAGCACGCCGACGCTCACTGCGCCAATGGCTAGTTTTTTCATGAATGCCTCTCAAAATCTGCATGGGCAAGCAAACGGCTTGCGCTGCGAGATTGTAGGGATGGCTGGCGCAGCGCAGTGTAAGTACGCACCAAGTGTTGTTTTAACGCTTTGCTTCTTGATTTTTTATAGCTGCCGAGGCTTATTTCATGGGCACTAGAAGCCAAAAACTCTATGAATATCACCACCCCATCTGCACGCCGGCTCAGGCATGAAAAAAGGCTGCCGAAGCAGCCTTTGAGCGGATGGGATTCGCTGGATTACTTGCCCCAGGAGTCCTTCAGACCTGTGATCTTGTTGAACACGGGCTTGTCTGCAGTGTGATCCTTGCGGTCTGCTACAAAGTAGCCAAAGCGCTCGAACTGGAACTTGTCATCAGGCTGTGCAGCCTTGAGCGATGGCTCCACATAGGCCGTCACCACCTTGAGGCTGTCGGGGTTCAACAGGCTCAGATAGTCCTTGCCGCCAGCGTCAGGCTGGGGATCGGTGAACAGTCGGTCATACAGACGCACTTCGGCCTGAATGCCGTCCTGCACGCCCACCCAGGTAATCGCGGCCTTGACCTTCACCGAATCCGCGCCGGGCGTGCCGCTCTTGGTGTCAGGCACCACGGTGGCCAGCACCTTGGTCACATTGCCATCGGCATCTTTTTCGCAGCCTGTGCACTCGATCACATAGCCACCCTTCAGGCGCACCTTGTTGCCGGGGAAGAGACGCTTGTAGCCCTTGGGAGGCACTTCGGCAAAGTCCTCGCGCTCAATCCATACTTCGCGGCCCAGTGTGAACTGGCGCTCGGGCACTGTCTCGCCTTCAGCGTGGTGGGGCAGTGCAGGCAGGCTGCAGTGTTCCACATGCTCTGCCGCGCCAAACACTTCGGCCCAGTTGGTCAGCTCCAGCTTCACGGGGTCCAGCACCACCATGGCGCGGTGGGCCTTGTTTTCCAGGTCTTCGCGCAGGCAGCCATCCAGCGTGGCGTAGTCAATCCAGCTGTAGTCCTTGGTCACGCCGATGCGTTCGCAGAAGTTGCGAATCGACTCAGGCGTATAGCCACGGCGGCGCAGGCCCACGATGGTGGGCATGCGAGGGTCATCCCAGCCTGTCAGCGTGCCGCTGTCCACCAGGTGCTTGAGCTTGCGCTTGGAGGTAACCACATAGGTCAGGTTCAGGCGCGCAAACTCGTACTGGCGGGGCTGTGGCGCAGCGATCAGGCCACCTTCACGCAGGTGGTCCAGCAGCCAGTCGTAGAAGGGACGCTGGTCTTCGAACTCCAGCGTGCAGATGGAATGGGTGATGTGCTCCAGCGCGTCCTCGATGGGGTGCGCGAAGGTGTACATGGGGTAGATGCACCACTGGTTTCCGGTGTTGTGGTGCTCGGCATGGCGCACGCGGTAGATCGCAGGGTCACGCAGATTGATGTTGGGCGAAGCCATGTCAATCTTGGCGCGCAGCACGGCAGCGCCGTCGGCCAGCTTGCCGTCCTTCATGTCCGCAAAGCGCTGCAGGTTCTCGGCCACGCTGCGGTCGCGGAAGGGGCTGTTCACGCCGGGGCGGGTGAAGTCGCCACGGTTGGCGCGCATGTCTTCGGCAGACTGCTCGTCCACATAGGCCAAACCTTGTTCGATCAGGTACACGGCGGCGCGGTACATGAAATCGAAATAGTTGCTGGCGTAGTAGAGGTTGCTGTTGCCCTGCGCATCCTTCCAGTCAAAGCCCAGCCACTGGACGGCATCCTTGATGCTGTCCACATATTCCTGGTCTTCCTTTTCAGGATTGGTGTCGTCAAAGCGCAGGTGGCACACACCGCCGTAGTCACGCGCCAGACCAAAGTTCAGGCAGATGGACTTGGCGTGGCCCACGTGCAGGTAGCCGTTGGGCTCGGGCGGAAAGCGCGTACGAATCTTGGCTTCGTCCACTTGGCCTTGCTCATGGTGCTGCGCATCACCAGGCGCACCGCCCCAGCGGCGGCCGGCATGCGTGCCCTTGTCCATGTCGGCTTCAATGATTTGTCGCAGGAAGTTGGTGGGCTTGACCACTTCCGGTGTGTCGTTGTTGGTGTTGGCGGGTGTGCTCATATCCCATCGATTGTAGGCCGCCTTGCAAGAGAAAGCTGGCACTGCGGGTGTTCCATGCCATACCCCTTCTGTCTGCAAGGCATGCCGCGCTGCCCGGCAGCAAACAAAACGACACAAGCCTTTACCGTGGTTTTACCTTTGCCCAGACATCCAAACCGTAAGCTGCTGCGTTATGACTGTTATCAGCAGCTCGGAAGGAAAGAATCACATGCAAGCAGCTCTCATTCACCACCTTGGCATACGCTGTCTGGCGACTGTGGGCCTGTTCGCGGCACTGGCAGGCACCCAGGCACATGCGGGCAACGTCGGTGTATCGGTCGGGATTTATGTGCCAGGCGTTCCCGTCTATGTCGCGCCACCCCCTCCGCCTCCTCCACCGCGTGCCGTACACCATATACCTCCACCTTATGCGGTGTACGCACCGCCCCCACGTGGCTTCTATGGACCTCCTCCTCGCCACCACATTCCCCCGGGGCACTACAAGCATGGCCCCAAGCGCCACGGTCCTGCCCATTACGGACCTCCACCCCGTCGTCGCTAAAAGCAACGGCCATTGCATGCAGGAGCCGCATAATCGCGGCTCCTGGTGTTTGACTGAAGAGTGTTTGCAATGGCTAAAACCGTATTCGTCCTCAACGGCCCTAATCTGAACCTGCTCGGCACACGCGAGCCGGCGGTGTACGGCGCACAGACCCTCGCCGATGTGCAGCAACTGTGCGAACAGACTGCGGCGCGCCATGGCCTGAGCCTGCGTTTTCACCAGAGCAACCACGAAGGCCAGCTGATTGACTGGATCCATGAGGCTGGACAACTGCATGCCAGAGGCGAACTAGCTGGTCTGATCTTCAATGCCGGCGCCTATACGCACACCAGCATTGCCCTGATGGATGCCGTCAAGGGCACAGGCGTGCCGCTGCTGGAGCTGCACATCAGCAATGTGCATGCACGTGAGGCATTCCGCCACCACTCCTATCTGTCGCCTGTGGCACGTGCCGTGATCTGCGGGCTTGGCGTCGCTGGCTACGGTATTGCCATTGATGCGGTAGCGCAGTGGTAAGCGCGGGAGCGATCGAGTGAGTGCATCTGCCATGCCATCCGTGCTGCCCTGGGATGACACCCCTGAAGCCATCGCCGCCATCGCGGCAGGGCAGCAGCAAAGCCGCGAAGTGCTGCACTGGCAGGCCAGCGCCAGCAGACTGGCACATCCCCATGCTGGCGGGCACACCACGGTGCACCACTGGACACCAGCACATCCCAATAGTCTGGCACCGCTGGTGCTGTTTCATGGTGGCAGCGGCAGCTGGACGCACTGGGTGCGCAGCATCGGTCCACTGCTCGAAGCGGGACACGATGTCTGGGCTGTCGATCTGCCGGGCTTTGGTGACTCAGACGTACCGCCCGGCGTGCAGGACGCCGACGGCATGCTGCCCGTACTGGCTGATCTGCTGCAGACCCTGTTCCCTCTGCAGGCCGTGCGACTGCTTGGATTTTCATTTGGTGGCATGACGGCAGGCATGCTGACGGCCAGCTATCCACATCTGGTCAAGCAACTGGTGCTGGTGGGTGCCCCTGGCATGGGCCTGCGCAGCAAGCAGCCGTTTCGCCTCAAAGGCTGGCGCCATCTGGAAGATCCGCGCGAGCAGCTGCTGCACCACATCTACAACCTGGGCGCATTGATGCTGCAGGACCACAGCCGCATTGATCGCGACACCGTAGCCCTGCATGTGGCCAATGTGCGCCGTGACCGCCTGCCGCGTCGCCGTATTTCCAGTACTGACATCCTGCTGCGCTCGCTGGCACAGGTGGAATGCCCGGTGGCTGCCATCTACGGCGCTTGCGATGCGCTCTATCCTGATGATCTGGACACCGTAGAAGCGCTGCTGGCCACCCACACCCGCCACTGGCAAGGCATGCAGCGCATTGCCGGCACTGGCCACTGGGTGCAGTACGAGCAGCCTGCAGCCTTTCACGCCGCACTGCTGCCGCTGCTCACCAAGTCCGTCTGAATCACCTCCTGCGCACTGCGCTCATTTTCAGAACAGTGCGTGCTGTCACACATGGCTAGTGCGGACGCGACAACGCCCTAAGATAGCTGCCATGTCATCCTCGCGCCCCTCCCTCACTCTTTCCGACCGCCTGCCCACACTGTTTGTCTCGCACGGCTCCCCCATGTTTGCGCTTGAGCCAGGCAGCACAGGCCCAGCCCTGCAGCGATGGGGGCAGGACTTGCGTGCACGCTATCCGCAGCTGCGCGGCATTGTCATCATGTCTCCGCACTGGATGTCGCCTTTTGTGGAAGTCATGGCCCACCCTGCACCTGCGACCTGGCATGACTTTGGTGGTTTTCCTCCCGCGCTGTACCAGTTGCAGTACCCCGCGCCAGGCAGCCCTGCACTGGCGCAGGAAGTGGCTGACCTGCTCAGCGCCAAAGGCTTTGGTGCGCGGCTGGACCCCAACCGCCCCATGGATCACGGCGCCTGGGTGCCCTTGATGCATTTATTCCCGCAAGCCGATGTCCCCGTGGTGCAGGTGGCTCTGCCGCAAATGGCAGAGGCAGCCGATGTGTATGCCATGGGCCAGGCACTGCAAAGCCTGCGTGAACAGGGCGTACTCATCGTAGGCAGCGGCAGCATGACGCACAACCTGCGCGAGCTGTTTCGCGGCGCACAGCCCACCGCCGACTATGTGACCGAGTTCTGCCGCTGGATTGAAATGCAGGTGCAAGCCGGTGACATCGACACCCTGCTGCAATGGCAAGAGCGCGCCCCCCACGCGCAGCGCGCCCATCCGACCGATGAGCACTTTCTCACCATGTACTTTGCGCTGGGCGCAGGTGGTGAAGATGCACAGGCCGAATACCTGAGCCGCGAGGTGATGTACGGCACACTGGCCATGGATGCATTTGCACTGAACCAGAAAGCATAGAAAAAATAGCTACCAGCGCTTGCTGGATAAGCCCTGGAGCCACTTTTTATTATGAAAACTCATGCTTGAACTTCCCCTGAACGGTCTGTACCGCCCTGCGGCAGCCGAGAGTGAAACACCCTGGCTGCTGGTACTGATGCATGGTGTCGGCAGCAATGCCCAGGACCTGTTTGGTCTGGCTGCCTATGTGCCCGGGCACTATCACGTGCTCAGCCTGCAGGCACCTTTTGTCATGGGTGGCGATGCCTACGCATGGTTCATGTTCTCCGTCCATGCCGATGGCTCCCGCACCATCGACAGCGCACAGGAACAGCACAGCCGTGCCGTGGTGGCTCAGACCATCCGCCTGGCCAGTGAACAGCTGGGCGTACCTGCCGAGCGTGTCATCGTCGGAGGCTTCAGCCAGGGCAGCATCATGAGCCTGAGCCTGCTGCTGACACAGCCCGAGCTGCTGTCCGGCGTGTGCATCTGGCACAGCCGCCTGTTGCCTGAAGTGCTGCCACTGCAAGTGGATCCAGCGCAGCTGCAGGGCCGCCATGCCTGGGTCAGCCATGGAACGCTGGATCAGGTCATCCCGCTGCGCAGTGCCCATGCCATTCGCGACCATCTGCAGGCACTGCCTGTCTCCCTGAGCTACCGCGAATATCCCTGCCAGCACAACATCCATCTGCAGGAACTGCAAGACAGCATGCAATGGTTATCCACACAGCTAGGAAAAGTTTAAAAAGAGGAGCTTGAAACGCTTGCCTTGTCTGCCTTGGCTCAATAAAAAACACTTCGTTTACACATTGCAAGTTTTCAGCACCAAGGCTCTATGCAAGAATGGTTTGCAGGGGCTGCTGCCAGACCATCTGGTCAGCCAGCTTCTTCTCACCATGCTCTTATTGAGAAAGGCCAAGCATGTTTCCTGAGTACCGTGAGCAAATCGCCCACCTGCGTGCCAATGACCGCCACTTCAGCCGTCTTTTTGATGAGCACAATAAGCTGGACCATGAAGTGAAGCAGCTGGAAGACAAGCAGTCTCCGGCCTATCAAAGCGATATTGAGCTGCTGAAAAAACAGAAGCTGGCGCTGAAAGAGCAGATCTACGACCTGCTGCGCAAGGCAGACGCGGCTTAGTTTCCCGAGCAAAGAGCACCTGACAGGTGCTCTTTGTTTTTACGCACTGCTGCGCATTGTCTGCAGTGCGAAATCCGGATGTGGCGCATGAGCTCGCCACCCGTTGTCATATTGACGAAAGGAAGCTTTATGTTCACCGAATACCCTGAACAGATTAAGCAACTACGTGCACGCGACAAGGGCTTTGATCGCCTGTGCGAGAAGCACAGTGCACTGGACGCCGAAATACAGGCACTGCTGGACCGCAAGTCCCCCAGCCTGCAGCTGCAGATTGAACAGCTGAAAAAGCAGAAGCTGCGCGTCAAGGAAGAGCTCTACGCCATGCTGGAACAGGCCTTGCCGGAGCTGGAACTCAAACAGCAGAAAAACTATATGAACCTGGAGACCCTGGCCCAGAGTGCAGGCGTGCGTCTGCGCGCCTGAAGCATCTTTCATCAGCCGCCCTTGGCTGATGGGGAATAAAAAAAGCCAGTCAGTGCAAATACTGACTGGCTTTTTGCTTGGGTGCTTCCTAGCCCCTGACAGCTGTGCTTACAGCTTCCACTTCTCCATGAGCTTTTCGGGCGTCAGGTTGTCATAGCCTTCAAAAGGCTGGTGGATCCAGGGGTTGGTAGGCAGATCCTCGACCGAGTAATCAGCCTTGAAAGACGATACACCCTTGGTCCAGATCACGGCAGTGCGCAATTCGGTGATGGGAGCGTAGTTTTCCTTCAGGCGCTTGACCACGGCATTCAGCGTGACACCGGTATCAGCCAGGTCATCGACCAGCAGCACACGGCCGGCGATCTCACCCTTGGGGGTAGCGATGAAGCGACCGATGTCCAGATGACCCTGCACCTTACCGGCTTCAGCGCGGTAGGAACTGGTCGACATGATGGCCAGAGGCTTGTCAAAAATACGGCTCAAGATGTCACCGGGGCGCAGGCCACCACGGGCCAGGCACAAGATGGTGTCGAACTCCCAGCCGGACTGGTAGATCTTCAGAGCCAGTTTTTCAATCAGGCCGTGGTATTCGTCGTAGCTGACGTACAGGTGCTTGCCGTCTTCAGTCAACATGGTTGGTATTCCTGTTTAATTGCGCGCGGAGCGTGTTTATAGAGGCAATACCTGTTACGCCGCTGCGTAGGGGTTTTGCATCAGGATGGTATGCGCACGGTCAGGGCTGGTGGAAATCATGGCGATTGGCACACCAGTCACTTCTTCAATGCGCTTCAGATAACGGCGAGCGTTCTCAGGCAGCGCGTTGTAGTCGGTCACACCCACGGTCGAATCTGTCCAGCCGGGGATAGATTCGTAGATAGGCTTGCAGCGCTCGATTTCGTCTGCACCCAGAGGCAGAATGTCGATCTTCTCACCGTCCAGCTCATAGCCCACGCACAGTTGCAGCTCTTCGATGCCGTCCAGCACGTCCAGCTTGGTGATGCACAGACCGGACAGGCCATTGATCTGGGCCGAGCGCTTGAGCAGCGCGGCGTCAAACCAGCCGCAGCGGCGCGAACGGCCGGTAGTCACGCCCTTTTCAGCACCCACGGTGGACATGATCCAGCCAGGTGTACCTTCCTTTTCCCACTCCAGTTCGGTGGGGAATGGGCCGCCACCCACGCGGGTGCAGTAGGCCTTGGTGATACCCAGGATGTAGTGCAGCATGCCGGGGCCAACGCCTGCGCCCGCAGCAGCATTACCTGCCACGCAGTTGGACGATGTGACGTAGGGGTAGGTACCGTGGTCCACATCCAGCAGTGTGCCCTGTGCGCCTTCGAACAGCAGGTTGCCGCCTTCGGCGTGCAGATCGTTCAGTTCGCGCGACACGTCGGCAATCATGGGCTTGAGCAGCTCGGCATGACGCATGGCCTCGTCGTACACCGCATCAAACTGCACTTCACCGTCCTTCATGTAAGGGCTCAGCGCAGCGCCAAAGTCAAACTTCTTGGAGCCCAGCACGTTCACCAGAATGTGGTTGTGCAGGCACAGCAGCTCGCGCAGCTTGGAAGCAAAGCGTTCGGGATACTTCAGATCCTGCACGCGCAGTGCACGGCGAGCGATCTTGTCTTCGTAGGCAGGGCCAATACCCTTGCCGGTCGTACCAATCTTTTGCACACCGCCCTGTTCGCGCGCAGCTTCGCGTGCGATATCCAGCGCCTGGTGGAAAGGCAGGATCAGGGGGCAGGCTTCAGACACGCGCAGGCGGTCACGCACTTGCACGCCAGCTTTTTCCAGGCCTTCGATTTCCTCGAACAGCTTGCCCACGGACAGCACCACACCGTTGCCGATGTAGCACTTCACGCCGGGGCGCATGATGCCGCTGGGAATCAGGTGCAGCGCGGTCTTGACGCCGTTGATCACCAAAGTGTGACCAGCGTTGTGGCCGCCCTGGAAGCGCACCACACCTTGGGCGCTTTCGGTCAGCCAGTCGACCAATTTACCCTTGCCTTCGTCGCCCCATTGGGTGCCGACGACGA